>NZ_NCVI01000013.1:0-28498 GCF_002096895.1 Streptococcus mitis
AAACCACGTCAGCGTCGCCTTACCGTACTCAAGTACAGCTTGCGGCTAGCTTCCTAGTTTGCTCTTTGATTTTCATTGAGTATTAGCTAGTAAAGCTAAAAAGAATCCAGAAAAGCTTCCAGATTCTTTTGTGACAATGATTGCTAGGCCTTACTTAGATCGAAAGAAATCCTGTTGGGCCAAATAGTCATAATGCTCTTTGTTAAATTGATATTGGCCCACATGCTGACCAATCTGACCGACATCCACGGAAAAAATATAGTCTTCATTTTGATAATTCCAATTCAGCCTAACTGTATTCAAGGCTGTCTTATAAGTAAAATCTTGAACTTGATTCCAAGGCATCTCTACGACGTGATTAGAACGTTTCTCAGTCACATCACTGATATCCATCAAGTAGATCCCCTTAGGTGTGAATGCCAAAATCTTAGGCTTCACACTCGACTGAACATAGTAACTACCTCCTATAATGAAAAAATCAATAAAGGATTTCAACCATGTCTTTTTCTTGAAAGCCATCAGAAAATTCTTTTGCCCTTCAATGTAGCAAGTTGAGAGAAATGATTCAATCTGTTTTTCTGTTGCAAACTCCATAATAGCGCCCATGATTTTACCTCCATAACGATTAGTAAATAGGCAGATAAGAACTCTTCACATAAAAGAAGAACTTATCATTTGTTACATTTTATCTTACTTTTTCAGTAAATAACATCCCTCCTATAAAATCATCCTAGCATGTGTATACTTCAGTTAACACTGGAAGAGGATTTAAAAAATAGCTTCTCACAACTTTTATCATATTCATTATATCATAATTCCAATGAACAAATAAAAAAATGTAAGCACTTTTCTTCCAAATTTGCCATCATTCTATTAAAAAACGACAGTTTCCTTCGAAACCATCGTTTTTCTTGAAAAATCCTTATTTGACATGTTTTGCCAATTCTTCTTGGGCTTTTTTATTGGATTCTTCTTTTTCTTTCAGCCATTTTTCTTTGGCTTTTTCATATTCATCTTTTGTGACTGTTTTATCTTGCAACTTGAGATATTTATAGGATTCGACCCCTTTATTACCAGCCAATGAATATGGTGTAGAGAAAGGAACGATTTTTCTCAATGTTGGTGTTCCACCCAGTGAAACATTTGGAATTGCTAGAGAGCTATCTACTAACCAAGCTTGGGCATCTGCATATTTTTCATAACGTTTAGCTGGATCTTGCTCCTTATTGGCTTCTTCCAACATTTGAGTATAGATATCTAGCCCAACAGCCTTGGCCTTATCATTGGCTTCACCTGGTTCTAAACCTAGATTTTGCAACACTCCACCAGAATTAATATTAAAAATATCAAGATAGCTTGATGGATCTTGATAGTCTGCGCTCCAGCCACCGTTGTAAAGATCATAATCCTTCTGAGCTGCAGTCTGAGCTAAATAGCTTGTATTATCAAAGTCTTCAGTAGAGAGTTGGTGAACATCAATCACAACATTATCTGCCCCCAAGACAGATTCAATTGATTGTTTCATGGAATTGATTCCTTGAATTTCTGCCTTATTGGTCAAATCTACAGTTTTATCTAAGTGGATAGGGAATTGAACTCCTTTAGCTTGGAGTTCTTTCTTAGCTTCAGCAAATTTAGCCTTGGCTTTGTCAGGATTGTAGTATGGATCTTGGGCATCTGCAAAGTTAATTCCTTGCCATTCCTTACCGTAATTAACCATCTTAGAGGCTACTACTTCACCAAAGTCTTTGCCATTGATACTTACGAAGTTTGGAGGAACGACTAGGTTACGCAAAATCTTAGTTGCACCATCCTCTCCTTGGGATTGAGCCCCGTAAGCTGTACGGTCATAGGCAAAGTTAATGGCTTGACGGAAGTTTTTATTCAGAACTGCTTCCTGAGTCGATTTCTTTTCAGCATCACTTGTCTTAGAAGTGAATTTATAAGATTTTCTATCCAGGTTAAAGTTTAAGAAATAAGAAGTGGCATCTTGCAAGCTATAGATGATATTATCCTTATTCTTTTCTTTAATCCCTTCAAAGCTTGAACTATTTGGATAGAGACGAGCGTAGCTATAAGCTCCCTCGACAAAGTTACGAGCTAGTGCATCTTGGTCACTACCATCATAATAGGCCAATTTCACATCATCTACAAAGACATTTTTAGCATCCCAGTAGTTCGGATTTTTCTTGAATTCAATAACAGATTTTGAAACAAAGGATTTCATCAAGAACGGTCCATTGTACAATATGCTAGATGGGTCTACCTTCCCAAAATCATCCCCTTTTGATTTCAAGAAATCAGCGTTAACAGGGAAGAGAATGGTTGATGTTGTTTTTGAATTCCAGTAAGATTCTGGTCGTGTCAAGGTATATTGAACAGTTTGGTCATCAATCGCCTTAACACCTACAGTTGAAAAGTCGCTTGTTTTCCCGTTGATATAGTCATCCAAACCAGCAACAGAGTCTTGAACTAGGTACAAGGCTTCTGATTTTTTATCAGCTGCATACTTAAGACCAGTTATAAAATCTTGAGCAGTTACAGGAGCATATTCATCTCCATCTGCAGTATACCATTTAGCATCTTTACGCAGTTTATAGGTATAAGTCAAACCGTCTTGAGAAACACTCCAATCCTCTGCCAAGGATGGAATATAGTTCCCATACTGGTCATTTTCCATAAGACCATCTACCAGATTAGTGATAATATCATTAGTTGTCGCACGGTTTTCTGCTAGATAGTTAAAACTTGACGGATCGCTAGAATAAACATAATTATATGTTTTTGACCCTGTGCTAGAATTTCCACACGCGCTTAATAAAATACCTGCACTTAAAACGATACCTGCAAGCGTTGCATACTTGGCCTTAGACTTTTTCATCTCCAGAACCTCCTGATTTAAATATTTGTCTTATTATACAACTCGTGTTTTATTTAGTCAATAGATTTTTTAAAAAAATTAATCATTACATCTACAAACTATAGAATTTATTCTACAAAATAATAAAAAAGAGAATAATTTAAGCATTCCATGATAGAAATGTTCAAATTATCCCTTTTATTTATAAAAAATTATTGAGAAATTCTTAATTTTGCTCTTAGGCGATTAGCTTGAGCTTTTCCAATCACCTTGTCCAATAGACGGGTACGGAGACTCATAACTCCATAAACACCTCCACCCATGGCACCGACAAGGGCTACATATAGAAAACTCCACAAACGCCCACTTGGTTGGAAGACAAATCCTAAAATCCACTGGAATGTCCCAACTACTAGAAACATGAAAAGAGTTAACAAACTGATTAAAATGGTTCGTTTCAAAATCACCTTGCGCTTGACACCAGTTACCTTACAAATATCCCGATACATCAAAACATTAGGAATGATGAGACCGATTGTTGTAGAAATCAAAGGTCCGTAACTATGGAAGAGAGCGATGGTTGGAAGTTGCAAGACTAGCTTGGCAATAGAACCATAGATAAAATAGAGAACTGCCTTGCGATTGCGGAACATGGCTTGAAGCATTGGTGACAAGACCATGTACAAACCTAAAATAGTAGACTGCAAAACTGCAAAGACAAACAAGCCCATAGCCAAACTATCTGGCTTGCCATAGAAGACTGTATAGAGAGGTTCTCCTACCATGACTACTCCAATCGTTGCTGGTAGCAAGAATAAGAATAGCATAGTGATGCTGTCCTGAACTAGACGAGAAGCCGCCTTCAAGTCCCCCTTAACATAGTTTTCAGTCAAAAGTGGCAACCCTACACTCCCAATCGAAACCCCAACAGAAATCAAAATCATAGTAATTTTATTAGGATTGGCAGAGAAATAAGAAAACATGACAACCAAGTCTTCATTACTATAATTGGTAAACCAACTCATACTATTGATAAAGGTCATCTGGTCCAAAATCTGAAAAAGCTGGATTGCAGACCCTGTCAGGATAAAAGGAATGGCTTCCTTAATGGTGTCGACCAAAAGACGCTTGCTGTTTATCTTATCTCCTGTTTCAAGGACTCTTTTAAGTAATCCTTCTTTGGCAAGGAAATAGATCAAAACTGCAAAACTGGCTACCATGCCGACAAAGGCAGCAAAGGTGGATTGGGTAACCGCTGCTAGATAATCTCCTGAACCAATCTTCATAATCATAAAGGTAGCTAAGAGCATCCAGATAACACGAATGACCTGCTCAGCGATTTGGCTCATGGCATAAGGTTTCAGGTTATTCATTCCTTGGAAGAATCCTCGGATAACACTCATAGATGGGAAAATCAAGACCGCCCAAGCCAAGCTCTGCATGATTGGGATCAGGTCTTTCCCTACACCCGACAAATCTGCTAGCCATGGAGCAAAGACATACAAGACTAGTGCAAAAACAAGACCTAATCCCGTCATAAATCCTAAAAAGCTCCGAATCAGGGCAAAGCTATGCTCTTCTTCTCGCATGGTATTATACTTGGCCACTTGCTTGGCAACCGCAACTGGAATCCCCGCTGTTGAAATCAGCAAGAACCAGGCATAGATATTGTATCCCATGGTAAAGAGACCATTTGCTGTAGCCGCATAAGACCCCATCCAGATATACCAAGGGATGATATAAATGGCACCGAGTAGACGACTGATAAAGTTACTAGCCGTTAGCCAAGCAGTCCCCCGTAACATCTGGGCCTGCTGGTGATTGTTTTCGTTAGACATAAATTCCTCATTTAATTTTAATCACTAGGAAAAATTCCTCATCTTCCATTATAAACTTTTCCTTGTCACTTGTAAATTTACGACTTTCGGTTTACAATAGAAAGTATGATTAAGATTGAAACCGTATTAGATATTTTAAAGAAAGATGGTCTCTTCCGTGAGATTATCGACCAAGGACATTATCACTACAACTACAGCCATGTCGTATTTGACACCATCTGCTATGATAGCCGCAAGGCCAAAGAGAAGAGCCTCTTTTTCGTCAAGGGTGCTGCCTTTAAAAAGGAATTTCTGATTTCTGCCATCTCTCAAGGCCTCGGTTGGTATGTGGCTGAAGAAGACTATGAAGTTGGTATTCCTGCTATTATCGTCAGCGATATCAAGAAAGCCATGAGTTTGGTAGCAATGGAATTTTATGGAAATCCACAGGAAAAACTCAAACTCCTTGCCTTTACTGGTACTAAGGGTAAAACAACAGCAGCCTATTTCGCTTATAACATCTTATCTCAAGGGCATCGACCTGCTATGCTCTCGACCATGAACACAACTCTAGATGGCAAGACTTTCTTTAAGTCTGCATTAACAACCCCTGAGAGTATTGATCTCTTTGATATGATGAATCAGGCTGTGCAAAATGACCGTACCCACCTCATCATGGAAGTATCCAGTCAGGCCTATCTGGTCAAACGTGTCTATGGTCTAACCTTTGATGTGGGAGTTTTCCTCAATATCAGTCCCGACCATATCGGCCCGATTGAACACCCTAGCTTTGAAGACTACTTCTACCATAAACGTCTCTTGATGGAAAATAGCCGAGCAGTCATTATTAACAGTGACATGGACCACTTTTCAGTCTTGAAAGAACAAGTGGCAGATCAAGAACATGATTTCTATGGTAGCCAGTCTGATAACCAAATCGAGAATTCCAAAGCCTTTAGTTTTTCAGCTACGGGCAAACTCGCTGGAGATTATGATATTCAACTGATTGGCCACTTCAACCAAGAAAATGCCGTTGCTGCTGGACTTGCTTGCCTCCGTCTCGGAGCTAGTTTTGAGGACATCAAAAAAGGAATCGCTGCAACCCGCGTTCCTGGTCGTATGGAAGTTCTCACTCAGAAAAATGGTGCCAAGGTCTTCATCGACTATGCCCACAATGGGGATAGTCTAAAAAAACTAATCAATGTTGTAGAAACTCATCAAACTGGAAAAATTGCTCTGGTTCTGGGTTCGACAGGAAATAAAGGAGAAAGCCGTCGTAAGGACTTTGGCCTCCTCCTTAATCAACACCCTGAGATTCAAGTCTTTCTGACTGCTGATGACCCCAACTATGAGGACCCAATGGCCATTGCAGATGAAATTAGTAGCTACATCAATCATCCTGTTGAAAAAATTGCGGATCGCCAAGAAGCCATCAAGGCAGCGATGGATATCACAAATCACGAATTAGATGCAGTTATAATTGCTGGTAAGGGAGCCGATTGCTACCAAATCGTTCAGGGCAAGAAAGAAGCCTATCCAGGAGATGCAGCCGTCGCAGAAAATTATTTATAAGATAGTAAAAAAATCAAGGGAAATGAAACCCTTGATTTTTCTATTTTTATTTAAAAGCGTTTTTCAAACCTTCAACGGCACCTTCTACAGCACCTTTAGCATCTTCAACTACTTCTTTTGCCTTAGCAACTGTCTTTTCTACAGCGCCTTCTGCCTCAGTCTTGCTATCCCCAGTAACTTTACCAAATCCTTCTTTGATAGCGCCTGTTGCTTGTTCCAATTTGTTTTCAAGTGACATATGATTGTCTCCTTTAGGTTTATTCCGATATGTGTTACCGGTTACATATAGTTTATACCGAATACTAAGGAAAGTCAAACAATGTGCTCAAAAACAAGAAATCAGGCCAAGTAGAAAGTTAATCTTTCCTTATCAAAATCGACGGCCAATTCATACTTTCCATCTTCATTTTGGACAATATATCCTAGGACAACTAAACTATCCACAAAGATATCACGGCGTTTCTGCATCAGTTGATCTTTTTTGAGAAATTTTAGCAAAAAAGTCGTCATGTATTTAAGAGCATACTCAGGATTGACATCTCCCAAAATGTCATAAAGTTCCTGCTGTTTCTCTGTCAAAGGATACTGATGTTTGACCTTGTAGAAATAATTGGACAGGGTCATTTTTGTTCTCGCAAAGTCCGTCTTTTCAACTAAAATAGCTGCATTAGTTTGATTTCGTAATTCCGTCTCAAAACTCTGCTCCAACAAGGTTTGATAGACCGGACTATCTTCGCTGACAAAAATCTCTTGATCAAGTTCTAGATTATCAAGTGATTCAAGCATAGGAAGATTGAGGTAATAGCGCTTATTTTCCCGACGAATCAAGCCAGCCTTTATATACTCTTCCATGAGTTTGTCAACTGCTACATCTGGAAATTGAGCCTTAATTTCTCGCAAAATCACATCATCATGCTGGTTCAGATAGCGGATTAATTCTCCAAAAAATGGCTGTCTCGTCAAACGAGATGGATTAAAAATCTGAATCATGAAGATTCCTTTCTTTACATTCTAACAGAGGCGATGCTGCCAACTGACTGGGATTGGTCCCAGCTTGGTTCAGAGGAACAGGCAGACCTAGTTCTCTATAATATTCTCTCCAAAAATCACTAATCTCCTGCCCCCCATCTCCAAATTTCATGGGAATAGTTTCAAAAATGGGGAGGATTTCTGCCATATACTGGGAACAGTAGAAACCAGCTCCATCTGGATAGAAAGAAGCATTGTAGGTAGCTCCAAGATGTTTGCAAGCTTTTTCCTTCACAGACTGGATATCCATTTCCGGGTAGACATAGATGTCGTACAAATGATTGGGGTCAAAGAAGTCTGCAGGTTCCTGACAGATAACACCAGCCTGTCCACTAGCATGATAAATCATCCCATCCAAATAAATGGCAACATGGTTATAGTTGCCTGTGGAAGTCTGGATAGCCTGTCCCATATCTGACCCATCTCTCACAAAAATCAAATCGCCATTTTCTAACATGCTTCACTCCTAGAAAAAAAGGAGCCGAAACTCCTTTCGATATTAGTCAAACTAGCCTTTCCTAATTTGAATTGACACTCAAACTCTTAAGCATTGAAGCTTTCAGTCAATTGAGGTACCACTTGTTTCTTACGTGAAACGGCACCAGCAAGGAAAGCATGGTTGTTTTCAAGTTTGAAGTTGAAAGCCGCTTCAACCTTGTCCATATTAGCACCAAGTGCTAGGATTTCTGAGTTTGAGTTGACGATATCTGTAATCATCAAGACAAAGTCAGAATAACCATTTGCTGCGTTAGCAGCTTGCATTGCAGCTTCGATTTCTGCTTGGCGTTCCAAGACTTCAGCGATATCAACTGTGTTTACTTGGGCAACACGAACATTATTTCCGTTGAGTTCAAAAGTCTTAGCATCGATGTCAATCAATTCGTCAGCAGATTTGCTAGCCAAGTTTGTACCAGCTTTCAGCATAGCCAAACCATATTCTTCCAAGTTCACACCAGCCAATTCAGCCAATTCGGGAGCAATAACTTTATCTGTTGGATGTGTTGTTGGTGATTTCAAAAGAAGGGTATCTGAAATCAAACCTGAAAGCATCAAACCAGCAATTTCTTTAGGAACAGCTACACCATGTTCTTTGAACATACGGTAAACAATTGAAGACGCTGATCCAACTGGCTCCAAACGCATGTAGAGTGGGCTTGCAGTTTCAAAGTTAGCCACACGGTGGTGGTCTACAACACCATAAACTTCTACTTCAGCGATATCTGATACAGATTGTTGGAATTCATTGTGGTCAGTCAAGATAACTTGCTCTGCGCCTTCTGCTTTAGCAGAAGTGATAACACGCGGTGCTTCCACACCAAAATAGTTCAAGACAAAGGCTGTTTCTTCATTTGGAGTTCCAAGGGCAACAGCTTCCGTATCCAAACCGTAAGCTTCTTTTGCAAGGTAGGCAAAGGCTACAGATGACCCGATGGCATCTGAGTCTGGATTTTGGTGACCAAATACTAGAATCTTAGACATGATAATACCTCATTTTGTTTATTCTCTTTATTGTAGCATTTTTTTCGCTTTTTGACAAAAGTAAGAGGAGTCAAAGGACTCCCCACTACTCTTCAAAATAACTGAGTAAATTTCTATCTTGATTTTCAGATAAAAATGTTTCCTTCTGTGGCCTCTTCTTACGCTTGAGAAGAGCTTCTGCAGACATGGCTTCTTCCTTACTGGCAAAACCTTGGGCATAGATAAGTTTGACTGGCAAGCGTGCTCGTGTATATTTGGCTCCCTTCCCACTATTGTGAACAGCGAGACGCCTTCTCACATTAGTTGTATAACCCGTATAGTAGGAACCGTCACGGCACTCCAGCACATACATATAAGCCTTATGATCCATAATAAATCTCTTCAAGTTCCGGCGTATAAGAACCATCATCATTGTGGACAATGAGAGGAGGCAAGACCTTAAAACCACTTGTTGAGCCATCCTTGATAGCTTCAATCAAGAGCATGTTAGCTTCCTTTTCTCTTTTTGGATAAACAAACTGCAGACGCTTAGGTGCTAGATTATGCCGTTGAAACATGTCCAAAATATCCAAGAGGCGATCAGGACGATGAACCATGGCCAAACGCCCATTAGACTTGAGAATACTTTGGGCACTACGACAGATTTCCTGCAAATTAGTCGTGATTTCGTGGCGCGCCAAGAGATAATGTTCACTCTCGTTCAGGTTTGAATGAGGATCCACCTTGAAATAGGGCGGATTACACAAAATCATATCCACCTTACTTCCCTGGATGTAAGCAGGCATATTTTTCAAATCATCACAGATGACCTGCATCTGCTCTTCCAAACCATTCAAACGGACAGAGCGTTCAGCCATATCTGCCAAACGCTCCTGAATCTCAACAGCCAAAATCTGTGCCTGGGTACGAGTGCTAGCAAATAGCCCCACTGCTCCATTCCCAGCACAGAAATCCACAATTAAGCCCTTCTTAGGAAAACGTGGAAAACGTGACAAGAGAACACTATCCACCGAATAGCTAAAAACCTCTCTATTTTGAATGATTTTGATATCTGTCGAAAAGAGCTGGTTAATGCGCTCCCCTGATTTTAATAATTGTTCTTCTTCCATGGTCCTATTATAGCAAATTTATATTAACATTACAAAAGATAGAGATTTCTAACTAGTGCTTCTGATTCTTCAAATGTTGGAGGGCTTCCTTGGTCCAAATTGGCATCATTCGCTTGAGAGGTGCAAAACCATAGTTAAAGCGGTCGCTTGAAAAGCGTCTCCGTCTCGGAAACTGGTGCTTTTCTTCCTCCAAAGTGCGGATAGAAAGACTAGCTTTCCCTGTAAATTCATCTAAATCCACTACTTGAACTTGAACCTCTTCATCGACTTTCAAGGCTTCTTGGATATTTTCAATAAAGCCTGTCCGAATCTCTGAAATGTGAATCAGCCCCGTATCACCCGTCTCTAGCTCAACAAAGGCACCGTAGGGCTGAATCCCTGTAATACGCCCCTTTAGCTTATCACCGATTTTCATCTTAGTCCTCGATTTCAATTGTTTCAATCACGACATCTTCAACTGGCTTGTCCATAGCCCCTGTCTCAACAGCAGCAATGGCATCCAAAACAGCGTAAGAGGCTTCATCAGCTAGCTGACCAAATACAGTGTGACGACGGTCTAAGTGAGGGGTTCCACCTTGATTGGCATAGATTTCCGCAATCGGTTCTGGCCAACCACCACGAGCAATTTCTTTCTTAGAATAAGGCAAATGTTGATTTTGCACGATAAAGAACTGGCTACCGTTGGTATTTGGACCAGCATTGGCCATAGAAAGGGCACCACGAATATTGTAAAGTTCTTCTGAGAATTCATCCTCAAATGATTCACCATAGATTGACTCACCACCCATACCAGTTCCAGTTGGGTCTCCACCTTGGATCATAAAGTCCTTGATAATACGATGGAAAATGACTCCATCATAGTAGCCATCTTTTGAAAGTGCAACAAAGTTAGCTACTGTTTTAGGAGCATGTTCAGGGAAGAGCTTAATACGCAAGTCTCCGTGATTGGTCTTAATAGTCGCGATAGGACCTTCTACTGTTTCAATGTCTACTTGTGGGAAATGCAATTCTTTTTCTACCATACCAAATCCTTCTAAGGCGTCAAAAATGCCATCTTCTTCCAATGTTTTTGTAATATAATCTGCTTTTTCTTTGATGTTATCATGAGAAATTCCCATGGCAACGCTGATTCCAGCATAATCAAAGAGTTCCAAGTCATTCAACCCATCTCCAAAAACCATGACGTTCTCTGGTTTCAAGCCAAGGTGTTCCACAACCTTTTCCACGCCCGTCGCTTTGGAGCCTGAAATCGGAACAATATCAGACGAATGTTGATGCCAACGAACCATGCGAAGTTTAGCAGAGAGACTGTCAGGCAAGTGCAAGTCATCTCCTTTATCTTCAAAAGTCCACATTTGATAGATATCTTCTTTTTCATAAAAATCAGGATCTACATCTAAATCGGGGTAAATTGGATTGATTGCTTCACTAATCATATCGGTACGAGTCGACAACTTGGCATCATGACTCCCAACCAAGCCATACTCAATTCCTTCTTGCTTAGCCCAAGAGATATACTCCTCAACATCTGACTTCTCAATCTGATGTTGATAAATGATCTGACCTTTTTTATCTTCAATATAGGCCCCATTTAAGGTCACAAAAAAATCAGGCTTGAGCTCACGAATCTCCGGCACAACACCAAAAATCCCTCGTCCAGAAGCAATACCTGTCAAAATTCCTTTCTCACGTAATTGCTTAAAAACAGTTGGGATTGAAGCTGGAATAAAACCTGTCTTTGAATTCCGCAATGTATCATCAATATCAAAAAAGACAATCTTGATTTTCTTTGCCTTGTATCTTAATTTCGCATCCATCTCACTACCTCTTTCAAACTAACTCTTTCCATTATACCATAAAGTAGCTAAATCCCCTATTTTCAAAAAGTTTCCAGTTTTATTGTAAGTCCTTGGATAAGTATAAAACTAAATCATCATTTTGACAACTTGCACCCATTTCTAGCGGTTTATTTCTATACCAGACACCTGTTCCATCTGGAATATAGCCTCGTTTGATATACAATCTCTGGGCAGGACCATACCCCAAGTGCAAACCTACACCAAGAGTGATCTTACTCGAAACAAACTTGACTCGTTTTTCTGCTTCTTCTAGCAATTGATTCCCAATCCCTTGATTTCGAAAAGGCTCAAACACATTAAAATCTGATAATTCTGGATAGACTTCTGCAAAAGGACCATGTTTAGCAGAGGGCAAAATGGTAACGTAGCCCGCTACAGCACCATCAATCTCTGCAACTAAAACTTCTCTCTCCCCACTTTCCTGTTCCAGAAAATATCTAGCCAAAATTTCCTCTCTATCAGGCCAACCTTGATTCATAAATCCATGAGATAAGGATTCAATATCAGACTTAATCATATTTCTAATCGTACAATTCATCTTTGTCTTACCCACCTTTACTCTTTCTATCACCATTATAACACGCCAAGGTCAAAAAAAACTATCTCGTGAAAAAAAGACCCACCCAGGTCTTAATTCGCTTTCTTGTTTTCAAACCCATGAAAAAGAGGTCCACCCGGACCCAACTCGCATTCTCATTTCAATGATCGTGAAAAAGAGATCCACTTGGACCCAAACTCGCTCTCTCATTTCAAAAGCTCGTGAAAAAAAGACCCAACTGGGTCTTTTCTTTAATCTTCGTTTACGAAAGGCATCAAAGCCATTACGCGAGCGCGTTTGATAGCTGTTGTTACTTTACGTTGGTTTTTAGCTGAAGTTCCTGTTACACGACGAGGAAGGATTTTCCCACGTTCTGAAACGAAACGGCTAAGAAGCTCAGTATCTTTGTAATCAACATATTCAATTTTGTTTGCTGCGATGTAATCAACTTTTTTACGGCGTTTGAATCCGCCACGACGTTGTTGAGCCATGTTTTTTCTCCTTTATAATTTTAGTTGTCCATTAGAATGGTAAATCATCATCTGAAATATCCAATGGATTTGTTGCTCCAAATGGATTTTCATCACGTGAAAAGTCTGGTACTGAATTTGTAGGTGCTGAGTAGTTTGCAGTTGGTGCAGAATAAGCTCCACCTGTGTGACCCTCACGCACACTACGGCTTTCCAACATTTGGAAATTCTCAGCCACGACCTCTGTCACGTAGACACGTTGTCCTTGCTGGTTATCGTAACTACGAGTCTGGATACGACCTGTCACCCCGATAAGTGAGCCTTTTTTAGCCCAATTAGCAAGGTTCTCAGCCTGTTGGCGCCACATAACGACATTGATAAAATCAGTCTCACGTTCGCCATTTTGACTCTTAAATGTACGGTTTACTGCAAGAGTAAAAGTCGCAACTGCTACATTTGATGGGGTATAACGCAACTCAGCGTCACGTGTCATACGCCCTACAAGTACAACATTGTTAATCATAGTTTACCTTCTTACGCGTCAGTTTTGACGATCATGTGACGAAGAATGTCAGCGTTGATTTTTGAAAGACGGTCAAACTCTTTAAGAGCTGCATCGTCGTTTGCTTCAACGTTAACGATGTGGTAAAGTCCTTCACGGAAATCTTTGATTTCGTATGCAAGACGGCGTTTTTCCCAAGATTTTGATTCAACAACAGTTGCACCATTGTCAGTCAAAATAGAGTCAAAACGTGCTACCAAAGCGTTTTTAGCTTCTTCTTCAATGTTTGGACGAATAATATAAAGAATTTCGTATTTAGCCATTGATATGTTCCTCCTTTTGGTCTAATGACCCCAAGACTTTGCAAGGGGTAAGTGAGGTTCGCTCACAATAAACTATTATACTAGAAAATAATTTTTTACGCAAGTAAAAACACCGAAATATAAAAAGAAGATGACGAATCATCTTCTCAAAAAATACAACTCTATAGAGAGTGATTAGTATTTTAGTATTTATCAAACTATAGAGATTACGAATCCGTTTTACTGATTTTTACCAAAGACATCTCGATAGAGCATTCCTGTTCGTAAAGTCTCTGCATCTCCTCCTAATTGCTCTACCAGCTCGTAGGCAAAGGCAAGGGCTGTCGAGGGACCTCGACTGGTTGTCAATTGACCATCTACCACTACTGTTTCCTTGACGTAGTGACCATCAAAAATTTGCTCTTGAACACCATCATAACAAGTGTACTGCTTGTTTTTCAATAGCCCTGCTTGATTGAGGGCAATTGGCGCAGCACAAATGGCTGCTAGTTTTTTTCCTTCTTGCTCGAAGCTTTGCAACTCTTGAATCAAGGCCTGATTATCGCGCAAATGTGCAGAACCAGGCATGCCGCCAGGAAGAACAACCATATCATAGTCTGATAAATCACCATCAAAGACACGATCTGCTCTGACTTGGATTGCATGCGAACCAGTCACTTGCTCTTCAAACCCAACCATATCACAAGTGATATTTGCCCGACGCAAAACATCCACAACTGTCAAAGCTTCAATTTCTTCAAAGCCCTGAGCCAACATAACTGCTACTTTTACCATGATTTTCTCCTTATTTGATTTGTTTTAATACAACCTTTTTCCGCTTGAATGGGACTTTTCCGCTCTTTTCTTCAGCTAGATTGGTCTGGTAACTCATAGATAAAAGTAAGCCCACACCAATCAGATTACTGATAATAGCCGATCCCCCTTGAGAAATAAAAGGCAAGGGAATACCCGTCAAAGGAAGCAAACCTGTCACGGCACCGATATTCTCAAAGATATGGAAGAGTAACATCATAATCAAACCTGTGGAAATATAGGTGTAGAACTGATTATTTGATTTAAGAGTAATCTTCAACATACGATAAATCAGCATGAGATAAAGGGCAATAACAAGGACAGAGCCAATAAAGCCAAAATCTTCTGCGATAACCGTGAAAATCATATCCGACTCTCGAACTGGAATAAGCAGATTCGAAGCATTAAACCCTTGTCCAAATAAGCCACCGCTTCCAATGGCAATCTGTCCTTGAGCCTGTTGGTAAGTGGTTGTTTGGGCAAAGTCAAATGGATTGAGCCAAGCCAAAATACGGTTGATTTGATAGGTCGGCATGCCCAGTTGATGGAGAAAAGCCCGACCGTCCTTGCTGATAAAAATAGCTAAGAAACCAGCAATTCCTGTTACAGCAGTCACAAATACTGGGATAATAATTTTCCAAGAAACCCCCGATAATAAAACGATTCCTGAGAAAATGGCTACAAAAACCAAAGCCGTCCCCAAGTCACTTTGAAGTGCCAAAAGAACTAGGACTGGAATGGTAAAGACAATCATCCAAAAAATTAATAAAAAGTCCAGCGGAACTGTGCGTCTCCATTCCTTATGCTTCTTTGTAAATTGGACAATGACACGGGCCAACATGAGGATATAGGATATCTTCATAAATTCTGACGGCTGGAACAAGGTAACACCATTTACCGATACCCAGTTTTTAGCCCCCGTTGATGCAACTAAACTTGGATTATAAAAGACGATAGGTAAGACCATAAGTCCCAAGCCTAAAATATACAGAAAGGGGGTCACTTTCCAGAGAAATTCTGTATTAAAGAGCATGACCACAAAACCAATCACAAGCCCCAAGGCAATCCAGGCAACCTGTTGCCCTAAAATGGGTAAAATATTGTTCGGATAATCATGACTAACGGCAATATAAATAGCCACCACGCCGATAACCAGTAGGAAAAATACTGGCAGGAGCAAACTATAATCGACTCTAGAGTCGAGAGAACGTTTCATATATTCACCTTTTCTCTTTCTTAGATTTTTCATTTTTGTTGTTTTGGAGGAAATCAATAACAGTAGAGGTAATCTGTTTCCTATTCACCTCTCTGATAGTTCTTTCCTTCGCTAAAGCTTGTCTAATTTGTTTACCATATCGTTTATGAACAACTCGACTATCCAGTATCACAGCAATGGAAGCTTGTTCCTCTTTTCTAATTGTTCTACCCAAAGCCTGTTTGAGACGAATAATGGCCATTGGCAACTGATAATCATAGAAAGGATTCTTCCCTTCCTGACGCAATTCATGATTTAATTTTCGTGTTAAAGGTTCTTGGGGATTTTGGAAAGGCAATCGAGGAATTACTTGAATAACGCAAGGATGGGTAGAAAAATCAACCCCCTCCCAGAAACTTCCTGTTCCAAGTAAGATTTGTCGCTCTCCTTTTTCAAAACGTTTCTTCAGCTGACTGGGTTCCCCATTTTTATATTGGGCTAAATGAGGATGGTCTAGTAAATCTGACACTGCTAACAGTAATTCTTTCGACGTAAATAGAACAAGCAAAGGCTCTTGAAACGCCTGTAAGGAATGGATAACTGATGTAACCTCTTCTGCATAATCTAAAGGAGAATGTTCAGTTACTAACGGAAAATCATTTACTAATAGAACTTCTTGCTGCTTCTGTTGTAAAGATTCAACTGTAATAAGTGGAGCTTCAGTAAATCCTAATAAGTCCGCTAAAGAAACTCTATTACTGATTTCAAGAGTGGCAGATACGCCAAGCACTCTGCAATCTTCTGGCAATAAATCTGCTAGTAGAAAGCGGCCTTTTTTACTTGAGCAGATTAAGACATCCTTACTTGACTTCTCAGCTGTTGCCATCCAAAATTCACGGTCCGATGTAAAAAAGTGCGTCATATCTCTATACTCGGGAAGATTTAACTCAGAAAAATGCTGGCGTAAGGTTTCAAGAGAATCTAACCACTTGTCATTCTTAAGTCCTGAGTAAAACTGATCTATCAAATAGCGACATTCAAACCCGATACTCTCAAGCAACCGTCTCTGAATAAGATCTTTTTCTGTTTCCAAGGACTTTTCAACTTGTGTTACTAAATCATCGAGAAGATAAGACTCTTGGGCGAGGTTTTCAAGGGCAATCAGCATTTTTTGAGCTTCATCTATGATTACCAAGCGATTGTTGACAAACTCTGGATCGTCCTCTAAACGTGTTACCAGATAAGCGTGATTGGTTAACAAAAGGCGACTCGATTTAGCCCTATCTTGACTGCGTTGCCAGAAGTCCTCAGAACTAAATAAACTTGTTTTTGAAAGTTTTCCATCATGGACAAGTTCAGGTATAAAATGTTGATAACGATACAGCTGCCCGATTTCATCTAAGTCACCTGTTTCTGTCTCTGTTAACCAAATCAAGATTTGCATTTTAAAGCGTGTGAATAGGCGGTTAGACTCTGGCCTATGAAGTACTTTATAAAAATTATCGAGTTTCAAATAATTTTGAGGTCCCTTAAGACTATGAATATCAATATGAAAAGTATCTTTTAATCGACTTCCTTCTTCTTGCATAATTTGATTTTGAAGGATTTTGGTAGGAACACTAACAAGGATACCACCTTCACTTTCCATGCTCAAAGCTGGCAGTAGGTAACCATAAGTCTTTCCAAGTCCCGTTTGGGCTTGAATAAACGCGGTTTTCTGTTCCTTTAATAACTGCTCAACTTTTTCTGCAAATTCAACTTGCTGAGGACGTTCATCCAAGTCTAATAAGGAAATATTTTTAGTAAAATCCTTAGATAGCTTACGTGGTTTTAAAGACTGACTTTTCTTTCTTAGAAAGAGTCCATGGAACTCCATCAAATCGTGAGAAGAAAGGAGGGACTGTCGCTGATATACTTCTTCAATCACTAAATAAGTTTCATAAAGGAGGTTATCCGCAAGATTTAACAACGTTTCTAACAGTCCTTTTGGTAACTGAAAAAGTTTTTGACGCATAAAAAGCAAAAGCTCTGCTGTTGCTTGTGCATCAGAGAGAGCGGTGTGGGCGTGGTCTAACTTAATCCCTAACTCTTGACAGAGAATGCCGAGATTGTACTTTTCAAACCGAGGGTACAAAACCTGTGCTAACTCAACGGTATCCACTCGTGGAGTTCTCAATTCATAACCTTCAAAGAATAGGTACTCTGCTAGAAGATTTGCATCAAACTGTACATTGTGCGCGACAAAAACACCATTCTTGACCAGCTCAAAAATCCTTCCAGCTACCTGTGAAAACTCTGGAGCAACTGCCAACCGTTGATCAGTCAAACCTGTCAATTCTTTTATATGAGAATCCAAGGGCTCATGAGGATTGATGTCAGTCCCATACTGATCGACGATTTCACCATTTTCAATCACCACAATACCCACTTGAATAATTTTTGCCTTGCTTCCGGTGCTAGTGGCCTCTAAATCAACAACCACATACCGATCATTTCTCGAATTCATCATTAAAAATTATATCAAAAAAAGCCCTGTTTGACACCCCTCAACTTCGATAGAAAAATCTCTTTGCTTGAAAAAATTTTTATAAAATGTTTGAATAGTATTATACAGAAAAGGAGAAATAGGATGAACCCATTAGATTTATTTAACCAAGTAAAAGAATTAATCGAAACAAAAGATTTCGAAGCTGCAAAAACATTTGTTGCAGAAAATCAAGAACAGCTTGGAGAATACTTCTCTCAAGCTCAGCAGTTGATTTCTGGTTCTGAAGGTCTAGATGGCCTCGTTGGAAAGATTAAAGGATTTTTCTAAAAGATATAAAGGCGCCTGAAACAATCAGGTGCCTTTTTGAGATATTTTTTTCATTATTTTGGGAAGATGACTGCTAATTTCCGTCGGCAATACCACATAATGTTCTTGAGATAGTTCTTGGGCTATTGCTGAATGAAGATGAGTCGCTACTGCCACACGTTCGTAGAGACTGGCCTGTCGGAATTGGCCTGCAAATCCTGCAATCATTCCAGCCAGTGTATCTCCCATACCACCAGTCGCCTGATAGGGACCGCCAACCTGTAACAGGTAACAATCAGACTGGCCAGCTTGCCAAATACGAGTAGCTGGACCTTTCTCCACCAAAATTGTTCCTTGAGGGAAAGAAGTCAGGGCACTAGATGTTGTATCTTCCTTTTGTTTTTCAATAGCAATACCAGACAGCTTTTCCCATTCTTTTTGGTGGGGAGTTAGGATAAGCTGGTTAGATGGAAACGACAAACTTGTCCTAGCAATGATAGTTAAGGCCCCTCCGTCTACAATCAAAATCTGATTCTTTTTTAAGCTAGCAAAGACCTGTTTTACTAGATTTTCTCCAAAAGCATCGTCTCGTAAACCAGGTCCCACTAAGACCACTTCTGCCTTCTCCAATTGCTCTTTTAATAATTGCTGGTCTTGCAGAGAAAAGGCCATAGCCTCAGGTAAATGATTGTGCAAAGCTGGGATATTTTCCCGATCTGTTCCAACAGTCACCAAACCAGCTCCACTTTTAACAGCTGCCAAAGCAGCCATGATGATGGCACCACCATAAGGATACGTCCCACCAAGCAACAGCAAACGGCCATAGTCTCCTTTATGACTGGTACGAGAACGTTCAATAATGACTTTTTCTAGTAAGGTTTGATTAATCACTTTCATCGTTTTTTCCTCTCTATTCATTATACTATAAAGTCTATCCACCTTGCATCTTAAATATAAATCTCTTCGTTCATATAGAAAAGAGGGGACAAAGCCCCTCTACGGAACATCTTATTTTTCCAAAAATAAATCAATTTCTTTTTTACTTTTTGCTACAAAGATAGCAGATAAGGCTAGTCCAACACTTGCTAAGAAAATAGCTGTTTCTGACTGCTTTTCACCAGTTTCTGGCAATCTCTTGTCTTCCTTGGCAACTTGAACTGGTGCTTCTGGAGTCTGAGCTTTTTCTAACGAACTTAGTTTAAACTCTGGTTTTTCTACTGTCGGTGCTGGTTGGTCACCTACGGTTGACAATGGACCTGTATACTCTGGTAGTTCATGTTTCAAGGCCATAACGGAGTTGACTCCACCTTGGAACTCTGGTTTCTCTACTGTTGGAGTGGCTTGATCGCCTACGGTGGCTAGAATTCCTGTGTATTCTGGAACTTCATTGACTGCTGCTTCTACAAAGTTAGAACCACCTTTAAATTCTGGAACTTCGTTGACTGCTGCTTCTACAAAGTTAGCACTGCCTTTGAATTCTGGAACTTCATTGACCGCCGCTTCTACAAAGTTAGCACCGCCTTTGAATTCTGGAACTTCATTGACTGCCGCTTCTACAAAGTTAGCACTGCCTTTGAATTCTGGAACTTCATTGACTGCCGCTTCTACAAAGTTAGCACCGCCTTTGAATTCTGGAACTTCGTTGACTGGCGCAGGTTCCTCACCCTTACTATTTGAAATAAATGGTTTTACTCCTACCTCGATAATACGATTTTGAGCTTTTCTTTGTTCAGAATGAACAAGAGTTCTATTAGTTCCTGATACTTGAATATAGTCAACTTTTTCTCCAGCTTGTCCTTCAGAAACTACACGACGTTGACCTTGAGCAAGTTCAGGGTTTTCACGAATAACTTCTTTAAACGGAAGCGGAGTCTTTTCAATTTCCAAGCTTGGAGCTTCTGCAACTAAGTTCTTAACGCCTTCTGTAGGTGTTGTTTGGAAGGTAGACTTAAAGTGTAAACGATATTCTTTCACCAGATTTCCATCTTTGGAAACAAGACGAACAAGTGTTGGAAGATTTGTATTTCCATGATCCACTACTGTGACTACTCCATGTCCACTAGTTGTTGCAGTGACTTTTGGTTTAGTTCCCATTGTTGTTAGGGTGTACTCTGTCACATTTGGATCAAAGTTTTCCAATGATTTTCCATCGATAGAAATAGTCGCTGATGGTGTTTCGACTTCTGCTCCCTTGCCTGCAGAATAGGCTGTAAATTCGACTACTGCTAGCCCGTTAGTAGTCGACTTACGGGTCATTCGAGCACGAATAGCTGTCGCTTGAACCGGTTCAAAGTTAAACTCGATTGGTTTCCCAGCTACTAATTCTCCAGAAGCCTTGTAAGGAATTGGTGCCCAATTTTCTGCCTTGTTAAATGGATGTTCAGCATTTTCTTCATAACGAGAAATAGTACTTGGTTCTGTAAAGGCAGGGCCAATATATCTTTCTAGAACCATTTTCTCTGGGGCATCTGTTCCACTATCTTTAAAGAACTGAATAGCTACTTTTCCAATAGATTGGGTGGCAATTTTACCGTCCTTCTTAAAGAGTAGTCCGACAGAAGTTTCTTCATTTTTCGGAGTACGAGACCAGTTTGTCCAACGTCCATCTTCATTGTATTTTCCATCATTGATATAGAAAATTCTATCATGTGAAGCTGCTTGTGTATCGTTCGTTGTCGAAGCAAAGGCTTTAGAATCCGTTTCATTGTTGCTTGGATTTTCTGAGATGGCTTGATTTCCTTTAGCTACAACTGTCACTTGCATGGTAGTTGTTAGATTTGTACCGATGACATGACCGGTAATTTCAAATGTTCCCTCATGCTCTGTCGCATGTTCAGGAATAGCATCCCACTTCACTGCAAGTTTAGCTGTAGTCCAAGTAGTTGAATTTGGATAATAAACGCTTACCTCTGAAGGAAGTTGAAGATTGTCTCCAACATTCAAGATTTTAGCACTATTTTCTGCAGCAAGAGGTTGACTAGTTTCTCTCTCATCATTGCGGAAGATTCTATATTCTTTCAATACCGTACCATCTTCTGCTTTTAAGATGAGACGTGTTGCACCTTTTGGACTGGTTGCCGGAACAACTGTTACCAAACCATTATTGCTAGCGGTTGCAGTGATTTCTTTGCTAGATTGAGGAATATAGTAATCAGTCTTAGATGGATTAAAGTGTTCAAGATCCTTGCCATCTACCTTGATAGAAATCTCTGAACTTGTAGAGCTTAAAACCTTGTTTCCAAGAACAGTTATCTCTGTGAGACCAACACCTGAAGTTCCATCAGCCTTCTTCATGCGCATACGAACAGCATAGGTTTCTACCTTGTCAAAGGTAAAGTGATTGGTTTGAGTTGCAGATAGCTGGCTTGGAGCATGTAAGTTTTCAACTACCTTCCAGTTGGCTGGATTATTAAATGGATGATTAGTATCACGCTGAGCATTGCTGACATCACTTGGTAAATCTGGAATTTCTTTACCTACATAATATTCAACTACATATTCTTTTGGAAGACCAATTGCTCCATCAGTGTAGAAATCAACCGACAAATTGTTGACAAAACGTTTCGTCAAGTCTCCTGAATTACCAAACAAGATAGAAGCCCAGTCATTATCTGTATTTGTTCTCCAAGTAGTCCATCTATTTTTAGAATCTGTTGGCGTTCTTGACACAGTTAGGTCGTTCAAGGTATTAGCTGAATCATCTCCTCCTGTATTGGATACAATGGCAGCTGGCAATTGTGACCCTGTCCATTGTTTAGAGATATTATTTCCAGCAACAACTTGACTAGACACTCGAACATAGGCTTTAGTAGTCAGATTGCTACCCACTAAATGACCATTGATTTCATAGACTCCTTCAGTTTGACTAAAGTTGGCTGGAACCTGATCCCAAACTACATCTTTATAGATAGTTGTTCCATTAGAATGGTAAGCACGAACATTAGCTGGCAATTGAACTGTCTCACCCTTAGGAAGAGTAAGGCTGATTTCCTCTGCAACTTGCAAGCCTTCAACTGTCACCGTTGCTTGAGCTTCAATATCTGTGCCTTCTACATGTCCTTTAAGCGTAAAGCTATGATAATACCCCAATTCTTTTTCATCTACCTTGTCCCAAGTTACAGATACTTTGCGTGGCAAGCCCTTATCAAATTCTGCTCCAACTTCTTTAGGTAGATTCGGTTGCTGATGAATGTCTGTAGAAACAGATACAGGATGAAGTTTCACAATCTTCTTGCCGACTTTATTTTCTTTAATCACTACTTCAGTAGTTACAGATTCTGTTTTCTCTGTTTGATTATCGATTCGAGGTGTCAAAGTCACTCTTCCCTTAGTATAGAGCAACAAGTTCTGTCCATTCACCTCAAGATGCCCACCATCAGATGATTTAGCTTCTAGGTGAATATCTGAAGCTGAAAATTCTGTTTGAGAACCATCCTCATAACTACCAATGACACGATAAGTTAAGACCTGATCTTCAGTAGCAGTTTCTTTTCCTTCCACAACTACTTCCAAACGTTTCAAGGCAGGAGCTTCCTTCACAAACTGAATTAAGTAAGTTTGAACCAAGTCACCCTTTTGGTCACTCAAGAAGACAGAAGCCTGATAACTATTATCAGCAGAAGCTTGCTGAACAGTTACTTGATAACCAGTAGTCTGAGCTCCAACACTTGGAATTGTTCCAGTGTAAGGAAGGGATACACGGTAATAAGTCTTGCCAGACTCGAAGTTCTCAAGAGCTTTATCCCCAACAGTAAGTCCTGTAATGCTACTTGTTGTTTCCTTACTGCTTGCGATAAAGGTTGACGTAACTTCATGGCCATCATCTACTAATTTACCAGTAGCTTCCGTACGTCCCCCTTCCTTGGTCAAAGCAGCAGGATCTTTCAAAGTCCAAGAAACAACATCTGTATCGATCAAACTACCATCTGTCAGAACAGCTGTGACTGTTTTATCCAAATCAGCTGCAGTTATACCAACTGGTACTGTAGAAACTTTTGGTAACCATCTATCTAAGGCAATCACTTTTACAAGTGCCTCAGCTTTGGCTTCCAAACCTTCTACACGTCCAGATACTTTTTTCTCACCTGCGCTTGTAAGCAAGTCAGCTGGCACATCCCATGTTACAGTCTTTTCCTCAACACTACCGTCACTATAAATAGCTGTTACTGTTTGAGGCAATTCAGGATTTGTAGTCACGTCAGTTGTTGCTTTAACAGGAGCAAAGGCTACAAAGTGACGGTTTTCTTTCTTACCAGACACAGTTGCGACCGTTGCGCTATCAGATGTCAAACCAGCAGAATCTGCATAAAGAGTAAATTTACCTTCTTTTTCTGTTGATTTTACAATGACAACTCCTTTACCATTGAAAGCACGTCTTTGCCATGTTCCATCCGCTTGAGCTTTGTAGCGCTCACGGCTAGCTTGTTCTCCGTTATCCACACCAACGATCTGTCCCTGACCATGAAGATTGAAATGAACAAGATTATTCGCTGTCGGAACCACATTCCCATCGCCATCAACAATTTCGTAATGGATGTAAGATAAATCTTTACCATCTGCTGTGATAACATGCTCTTCTTTAGTCAGACGAACCCTTGCTGGTTCCCCTGCAGTTGTCACACTATCACGCGCAATTTCGTTTCCTTTTTCATCTCGAGCAATCGCAGTCAGTGTGCCGGGTTGGTATTTCACAAGCCACTCAAGATACAATTCACTTGGTTTAGCCCCTTCATGATAAGGACGTCCATCTTCTGTCCTTTTCTTCGTATATTCCTTTTTACCAAGTGACTCTCCATTTAAGAACAATTCGACACTTGCAGCATTTGAGAAGGTACGAACTGGAACCTTTCCATCGACCAGCATCTTACGATCCTTAAGTGTCTCTTCAGTCCAGTTCCAATGTGGTAAAATGCGAACAGTTGGCTTTTCTTTAGCATTATACCATTCACTACGGTAAAGATAAAAATCATTCTTCGGTAAACCAGCCGTATCGATGATACCAAAGTAAGAGCTCTTCACAGGTGTATTATCTTGGTTATGCCATGGAGTTGGTTCCCCAATATAATCAATACCTGTCCAGATAAATTGTCCAGCATAGCCAGCGCGATCACGGTCAAAAGTCCATGACTCAGTAGCTGTTCTTCCCCACCCAACACGGTCATTACCATAATCAGATTGTTCATAGTGACGATTTGGACGGTTATCGTGTCCAAGGATTTGAGCAGGATTGTAATAAGAATCACGCGTTCTAGTAGCAGAAGATGTCTCAGAACCATAAATGAGCCAATCTGGATGCGCTCTACGAACCGCATCATAAAAACGTTCACCATAGTTCATACCGACAGCATCCATGATTTCTGCGAGTTTCAAGAAATCACCTGTCGCTGCACGACTAAATTTATTTTCACCCATGGTGACATAACGTTCAGTATCAATTGCCTTGATAATAGCCTTCAGACGTTTAGCCGTTTCGATAGAGCGAGGACTACCATTTGCCTCTTCTACCTCATTTCCAAGAGACCACATGACGATAGACGGATTGTTCTTATCACGTTCTACCATTGTTCTAAGATCAAAATCAGACCACTTCTCCCCCTTCTTAGCTTCAGGATGAGTTGCATCTTGATCAAAGAACCGTCCATAGTCGTAAGTCTTCTTGCCACCATACCAGGTATCAAAAGCTTCCTCTTGAACCAAAAGACCTAAACTAGCCGCAGCATCAAGCAACTGAGGGCTAGCTGGATTGTGGGTTGTTCGAATAGAGTTAACCCCCATATCTTTCAAGAGTTTTAATTTACGATAGGTAGCCTTATAATTTTCTTCTGCCCCCAAAGCACCATTATCATGGTGAATACTTACACCGTGGAATTTCATCCGCTCGCCATTTAGAGAAAATCCTTCCTTAGCAGTCCAATTGAAATAACGGTAACCAAAAGTATCTTCTGTTACATCAACAAGTTTCCCTTCCTTGTATACCTTTGTTTTCAGTACATACAGTTGAGGGTGATAACTTTTCGTAGTCCAAAGTGTTGGCTTATTAACTAGAATTGTTTGATTGAAATCTACTGTTTCATTTTCTGACAAAACCTTAGTTGCAGAACGAGTTAATTCTGAAACAGGCTTACCCTCCTTGGTAAAAATTTGTTGTTCCACAAAGACTTTAGCAGCCTTCTTATCCGTATTCTTAATCTTACTTTGAACCTGTGTTTCAACATTCCCTTCTTTTTGCTCAGCAAGTTTTGGAGTAGTGATATGATTACCATTTTCGGTAACATGAACTTTATCACGATAACTAAGGGTTACATCACGATAAATACCACTTCCAGAATACCAACGACTACTTGGTTGTTTATTGGTCACTTGAACAGTAATTGAATTTTCACTACCATCCTTGTTTAAAAACTTAGTGATATCATAAGAAAAATGATTATAGCCACTTGGATAATGTCCTACAAATTTACCATTTACATAGACCCTAGAATCCATGTAAACACCGTCAAAATTGATACGTACATCCTTGTTCTTATCAGCTTCATTAACTGTGAACGTTTTGCGATACCAAGCCGTTCCACCATTTAACTGTCCACCTTCGTTTCGAGCAGGAGACTTATGGTCAAAATCAAAATAAATACTCCAATCATGCGGAAGATTCAATTTAGACCAATCATGAACATCCACATCTTTTTTTGAAAAATCGCCTTGGGCATTTAGTTTAAAATACCAATCTTTATTAAAATCTTGTTTTCGCTCCGATAATAGCTGTTTTTCCTTTTCAACTTCAGCTTTGTTTGACTCTCCAGATAGTGCTTGCGATTTTTCAGAAGAAGGTTTGATCTCTGTGTCTGCTTTCACTTGGTCCTTTTCAGAAGTTTTTTTAGAATCCTCTTTTACTTCTGTTCCAGCTGTTACTGCAGATTCAACAGGCTTTGGATTTTCCTCTTCAGATTTCTGTTTGTCCTCAGCCTTGGTTCCTTCTTCTACTTTATTTGGAGTTTCCTCTTTAGGACTAGCCAATTCATGACTACCATCGTTAGCAGGTCTAGTAGGTTCTGTATCCTTAGTCACTTTATCTTCTGTCGACTCAGCTTTGGGTTTTACAAACTCACGCCCACCATTCTCATCAGCCTTTGCGATAGCAGCTGCCACATCATCGGGAAGCTTATCTAAAGGCTGAGCTTGATGAACAGTTGTTTCTCCTGTTTGAGTATTGGATGAAGCCACCTCCTCAGCTTGTACAGCTGAAATTCCAAATATACTAGCCCCAATCATTACAGATGCCGCACCTATTGCAAATTTACGAATGCTATAATGACAACGTTTATCAAAAAGTCTTTTGTTCATTAAAATCCTCATTTCTTTTTCTTGATACAAAGTAAGCGTTTACTTTATTTTAAAAAATAACCTCCTTCTGAATACACAAACAAGTACCAAGTTCGATAATGTATTTTATATATTTAATATATCAAAATAAACCTAAAGTTGCAATCATTTTCCATTAATTTAACCTAATAAAATGGTATGCAAGATAAGTTCATTCAAAAGAAATAGGTGCAATGAAAGTAGCTTTCTATTCTAGACTCTTTCCAATACAAATTTCATTCTATTAATAGCATTTTCATACTTCAAATTTATAGTTTATGGACTCATATCATTTTAGACTGCATTATATAAAAAGAAGGTAAAACATTATTCTACCTTCTTTTTTCCTATTTTCTATCCAATGTCCGAAGTGCTGCTTGATAAGTTTGCTCCATCAGCATGGTAATGGTCATAGGACCTACACCTCCAGGAACTGGTGTGATGTGGCTAGCAAGTGGGGCAACTGCCTCATAATCAACATCACCACATAGCTTCCCATTTTCATCGCGATTCATCCCAACATCAATGACAACTGCTCCAGGTTTAACAAAGTCAGCAGTCACAAACTTGGCACGACCGATTGCAACCACCAGAATATCTGCTTTAGCAGCCACCTTGGCAAGATTATGAGTCCGTGAGTGAGTCAAAGTCACTGTAGCATTCTTTGCCAAAAGAAGCTGGGCCATGGGTTTTCCGACGATATTGGAACGACCGATGACGACCGCATTTTTACCTTCCAAGTCAATCCCATATTCATGGAACATTTCCATAATCCCTGCTGGTGTAGAAGGAATCATGACTGGATGACCAGACCAGAGACGCCCCATGTTTAAGGGATGGAAACCATCCACGTCCTTTTCAGGATCAATAGCCAATAAAACTGCCTCTTCATCAATATGTTTTGGCAATGGTAACTGGACTAATATCCCGTGCCATTCTGAATCTTGATTGTATTTGGCAATCAAGTCTAACAATTCCTCTTGGGTAATGGTTTCTGGAACTCGGACTACTTCACTACGAAAACCAGCTGCAAGGGCAGAACGTTCCTTATTTCGAACGTAGACTTGGCTGGCAGGGTTGTCCCCAACCAAAATCACCACCAAACCAGGTACTAAACCTGTTTCTTCCTTTAATCTTGCAGTCTTTTCAGCCAGCTGTCCTTGTAACTTAGCTGCTAGAGCCTTCCCATCAATAATCTGTGTCATATCACTTCTCTTTTCTTTCAAATATCTTCCATTATACCAAAAACTGTTAGTCCCCTCTAACACTTCTTTCCTAGGCAATCCTATAGTTTCAAACTATAAGAAAAAGGAGCGGATATTCCATCCAACTCCTTATTCTTATTAGAAAATCTAATTAGATTTAATCTTCTTTTTTCTTACGAGCAAGAAGTCCAAACCCTCCTAGTGCTCCAAGAAGTCCGAGCGATGCTAGACTAGCGTTAGCTTCTGTACCTGTGTTAGGCAACTCTTTTTGACCTTCAACATATTTAGGTGTTTCTTGTTTAGAAGGTTGAGCTGGTTTAGCAGGTTTTTCTACTTCCCTAGGATTTGGAACATAGTTAATTGGTGTATCCTCACCTGGGTTAGTTGGAACATTTGGTACTTCGTAACCTTTAGTTGGATCGTTTGGATCTACTGGTTTCAACGGATTACCATCTTTATCCTTAGGTGTGTATCCTGGCACGTATGGAAGAACTGGTTTATCCTTGCCTGGTTTGGTTGGATCTGTTGGATCGTTTGGATACTTGATTGGGTCTGTTGGTTGACCTGGGATGTTTGGTACCCATGATCCTAGTGGT
>NZ_NCVI01000011.1:0-18183 GCF_002096895.1 Streptococcus mitis
ATACACCTGTACCCATGCCGAACACAGAAGTTAAGCCCTAGAACGCCGGAAGTAGTTGGGGGTTGCCCCCTGTGAGATATGGAAGTCGCTTAGCTCTAGGGAGTTTAGCTCAGCTGGGAGAGCATCTGCCTTACAAGCAGAGGGTCAGCGGTTCGATCCCGTTAACTCCCATAGGTCCCGTAGTGTAGCGGTTATCACGTCGCCCTGTCACGGCGAAGATCGCGGGTTCGATTCCCGTCGGGACCGTTTAAGATAACGGAAGTTATTTTAGACTCGTTAGCTCAGTTGGTAGAGCAATTGACTTTTAATCAATGGGTCACTGGTTCGAGCCCAGTACGGGTCATATATGCGGGTTTGGCGGAATTGGCAGACGCACCAGATTTAGGATCTGGCGCTTAACGGCGTGGGGGTTCAAGTCCCTTAACCCGCATTAAGATATAATAAATGAGCCGGCTTAGCTCAGTTGGTAGAGCATCTGATTTGTAATCAGAGGGTCGCGTGTTCAAGTCATGTAGCCGGCATTTTTAGATAGAAGAAAACAGTGCGAACGTAGTTCAGTGGTAGAACACCACCTTGCCAAGGTGGGGGTCGCGGGTTCGAATCCCGTCGTTCGCTTAGAGAGGCCGGGGTGGCGGAACTGGCAGACGCACAGGACTTAAAATCCTGCGATTGGTAACGATCGTACCGGTTCGATTCCGGTCCTCGGCATAAACTAATGAGCACCCTTAGCTCAACTGGATAGAGTACCTGACTACGAATCAGGCGGTTAGAGGTTCGACTCCTCTAGGGTGCATTTTTCTATTTAACTCGGGAAGTAGCTCAGCTTGGTAGAGTACTTGGTTTGGGACCAAGGTGTCGCAGGTTCGAATCCTGTCTTCCCGATTCATTACAGAGATACGTAAGCGTATCTTTTTTTGTTTAACTAGATATTATATACATTAAGAGAGAATCAGTTTGCTTATCTCTTTTTTAATTGGCTCTTTGTCAATTGTAGTGGGTTGATGAAAAGCTAAGCTCGAGAAAGGACAAATTTCGTCCTTTCTTTTTTGATATTCAGAGCGATAAAAATCCGTTTTTTGAAATTTCCAAAGTTCCGAAAACCAAAGGCATTGCGCTTGATAAGTTTGATGAGATTATTCGTTGCTTCCATTTTTGGGTTGGAAAAGGGGAGTTGAAGGGCGTTGACAATTTTCTTTTTGTCCTTGAGAAAGGTTTTAAAAACAGTCTGAAAAAGAGGATGAACCTGCTTTAGATTGTCCTCAATGAGTCCAAAAATTTATCCGGTTCCTTATTCTGAAAGTGAAAAAGCAAGAGTCATAGAGATGATAGTGGTGTTTCAAGTCTTCTGAATAGCTCAAAAGCTTGTCTAGAATTTCTTTATTAGTCAAGTGCATACGAAAAGTAGGGAGATTAAAACGTTTATCACTCAATTTACGACTATCCTGCTGGATGAGCTTCTAGTATCGCTTGATAGCCTTGTATTCATGAGTTTTTCGTTCAAATTGATTCATGATTTGAACACGTACACGACTCATAGCATGGCTTAGATGTTGAACAATGTGAAAGCAATCAAGTACAATTTTTGCATTCGGAAAAAGCTGTTTAACCAAGTCATAATAAGGACTAACAGATCCATAGTAATAATTTTTACCTGACAGCGAACAGCTCTATGGTAGCGAAGAAAGTTATTTCGGATGACAGTTTGTGTTCTACCCTCAAGAACAGCTATGATACTGAGATTAAAAAATCTTGCGCAATGAACCTCATCTTCATCTACCGATTGAAACAGTCACTCACCTGACTGTTTTAACATCCAAGGACATAATTTCAGGCAAATGGCTAAAGTTAAACTCAAAGTGAAAGTCATTGAGCTTGCGAATGACAGTTGAAGTTGAAATGGCTAGCTGATGTGAAATATCGGTCATAGAAGTCTTTTCAATCAGCTTTTGAGTAATCTTTTGGTTGATGATACGAGGGGGTTGGTGATTCCTCTTGACGATAGTAGTCTCAGCTACCATCGTTTTTGAACAGTGATAGCACTTGAATCGTCGCTTGCTAAGCAGAATTCTAGTAGGCATACCAGTCGTTTCAAGGCAAGGAATCTTAGACAGTTTTTGAAAGTCATATTTCTTCATTTGACTTCCCACAATGAGGACAAGATGGGGCATCGTATTCCAGTTTAGAGATGATTTACTTGTGGGTATTCCTATTGATAACAGCTAAATTCCCAAACTAAGTTCTAGCGCTAGTAAAAGTGGAAGTTACTTTGAGAAGTTACCCTTATTGATAGCATCCATAATTTGGATATTAGGATCTTTAATATCGAGTAGTTTTGTGATAAAGTGTAGTTGTTCCATATGATTCTTTCTAATGAGTTGTTTGGTAACTTTTCATTATAGATCTTATGGGACTTTTCTATTGCCACTTTTTTCTTTTTTCCTTTCGTGTTACAATAAAGGTATGAATCAGTATCAGAAAAAGATTGTTAAAGGAACCATTTATTCGCTCCTATCCGGCTTAATCTGGGGAATCTGTGGGATTCTAGGAGAGTATTTCTTTACCCATTATCAGGTGTCTTCTGGCTGGATTACCTCTATGCGTTTGACACTGGCAGGGAGTCTTGTTCTCATTTGGTCTACAATGCAATTAAAGTCGCAAGTGCTAGATATTTGGCGAGACAAGAAAAATTATCTACCCTTTTTAGCCTATGCTATTTTGGGAATTTTTTCAGTTCAGTATTTTTTCTATCTCTGCGTAGAATACTCAAATGCAGCGACAGCAACTATTTTACAGTTTATCAGTCCTGTCTTTATCCTCTTTTATAATCGCTTGGTTTATCAAAAACGAGCGTCAAAAAGCGCTATTTTCTATGTTTTGGTTGCCATGCTGGGTGTTTGCTTGATGGCGACAAAGGGAGATCTCTCTCAGTTATCCATGACGCCACTAGCCCTTATAACAGGTCTGCTGAGCGCTATGGGGGTTATGTTTAATGTTATCCTACCTCAGCCTTTTGCCAAGAGATATGGTTTTGTTCCCACGGTTGGGTGGGGGATGATTTTGGCAGGTTTATTTAGCAATGTTCTCTCGCCAGTTTATCAACTTTCTTTTGTTCCTGATATTTGGAGTACCTTGATTTGTCTCATTATCGCTTTCTTTGGGACGGCTTTTGCTTTTTTTATTTCCATGAAGGCTGTGTCCTTGGTTTCTCCTTTGGTGGTTTCCGTTATCAGTGCCAGTGAACCTCTCTCTTCGGCTCTCTTGAGTGTTTTGTTTTTAGGCTTAGTAGTGGATTGGTCACTTCTTCTAGCTATGACCTTGATTATTTTACCTATGATTTTCCTATCGATAGAAGAAGCGAAAGAAAGTAAATAAAAAGTCTGTTCTTAATTCTAAAAGTGTGCTATACTAGAATAATCAATAAAACACGGGGAGATAGTTGTAAAGAGTGTCTTTAGGTTGTATCGGTAGGGGCTTGCTTTTACCGACAGCACGTTTTATCTCACATCCCTAAAAATCATACCTAAAAACAAACAAAAAGGCTTCAAATTTGAGGCTTTTTTTGGTAGAATAGGTATCATTATAATGAACTAGGAGGCACCTATGACTGCCACAAAAATGAACGCACAAGAAATCATCCAATTTATCGCCAATGCTGAAAAGAAAACCAGTGTGAAAGTAACCTTTGAGGGACAACTCGCAACTGCTGTACCAAGCTCTGTTGTTAAACTAGGGAATGTTCTATTCGGAGACTGGAAGGACGTGGCTCCGCTTCTCGATGGCTTGGTAGAAAATCAAGACTATGTTGTTGAGCAAGATGCTCGTAATTCTGCAGTTCCCTTGCTAGACAAACGTGCTATCAATGCTCGTATCGAGCCAGGTGCTATTATCCGTGATCAGGTTGAAATTGGTGCCAATGCTGTTATCATGATGGGAGCAGTTATCAATATCGGTGCTGAAATTGGTGCAGGAACCATGATTGACATGGGTGCTATCCTTGGTGGCCGTGCTATCGTGGGGAACAACAGTCACGTTGGTGCAGGTGCCGTTCTTGCAGGTGTGATTGAGCCAGCTAGTGCAGAACCAGTCCGTGTTGGAGACAATGTTCTAATTGGTGCCAATGCAGTGGTTATCGAAGGAGTTCAAATCGGTAGTGGTTCAGTTGTCGCTGCAGGAGCTATCGTTACTCAAGATGTCCCAGAAAACGTAGTAGTAGCAGGTGTTCCAGCTCGTATTATCAAAGAAATTGATGCCCAAACCCAACAAAAAACAGCGCTAGAGGATGCGCTTCGTACCTTGTAATTTGTAAAAGAAAAATAGAGGCGGGACCCTTTTCCAGCCTCTTTCTGCTATATAGGAGGACAGATAGATGTTAGATTTGATTCAGACTAGACGAGATTTGCACCAAATTCCAGAGATTGGCTTGGAGGAGTTCAATACTCAGGCTTATCTGCTGGATATGATTGAGAAATTGACTGCGGGCAAGAAGTTTGTTCAAGTTCGTACTTGGCGGACAGGTATTTTGGTTTACTTGCAGGGAAGTCAGCCAGAGCGTACCATTGGTTGGCGAACAGACATTGATGGCCTGCCTATCGTCGAACAAACAGGCCTGCCTTTCGCCTCTCAACATCAAGGTCGTATGCATGCTTGTGGCCATGATTTCCACATGACTATTGCCTTGGGCTGTCTTGAGCGCGCCCTTGAGCAGCAACCGAAAAATAATTTGCTTTTCCTATTTCAGCCCGCTGAGGAGAATGAAGCTGGTGGTATGCTCATGTATGAAGATGGCGCTTTTGGAGACTGGCTACCAGATCAATTTTATGGACTCCATGTCCGTCCAGATTTGAAGGTTGGCCAGATTGCGACCAATACACACACTCTCTTTGCAGGAACTTGTGAGGTGAAAATCCGTTTCAAAGGCAAAGGGGGACACGCAGCCTTTCCGCATGAAGCTAATGATGCCTTGGTGGCTGCTAGTTACTTTGTGACCCAGGTGCAGTCAGTTGTCAGTCGCAATGTTAACCCAATCGAGGGAGCAGTGGTGACCTTTGGCGTTTTTCAAGCTGGAACAACCAACAATGTCATCACAGACACAGCCTTTTTGCATGGAACTATTCGGGCCTTGACTCAAGATATGAGTCTCTTGGTTCAAAAGAGGGTCAAAACAGTTGCAGAAGGAGTTGCAGCTGCCTTTGATATGGAAGTCGAAGTGGAACTCAAGCAAGGTGGTTATCTGCCTGTCGAGAACCATTCAGCCTTGGCGCGTGAACTGATGGATTTCTTTGAAGAAAAAGACGGAATCGAGTTGATTGATATCGAGCCTGCTATGACAGGTGAAGACTTTGGTTATCTCCTTTCAAAAGTTGATGGCGTTATGTTTTGGCTAGGTATCGATAGTCCCTACGCCCTTCATCACCCTCAGATGAGTCCCAAGGAAGAAGCCTTAGCCATTGGGGTAGATGCGGTTTCTAGTTTCCTGAAAAAGAAGGCAGCAGAGTAGAGGAATTGTCTATGAAAGCAGAATTACGCAAGCAAGTCTTGCAAGAAATGAAGGCTTTATCTCTAGAGCAAAAACAGTTTATAGACCAAGTTTTAACCGAGCGACTTTTACAACACCCCTTCTACCAAGAAGCCAAGGTCATTGCAACCTACCTTTCTTTTTCGCACGAATTTCAAACGCAGGGATTGATTGAGCAGGCGCTGAAGGACGGCAAGAAGGTTTTGATACCTAAAACCTATCCCAAGGGGCGCATGGACTTTGTAGTCTATGATCCGCAGCAGTTGGTAAAGACTTCCTTTGGCTTACAGGAGCCACAAGGGAACTTAGAAGTTGTGGAGGCCTCTCGGATTGATTTGATTCATGTTCCTGGCTTGGCTTTTACGACCAAGGGCTATCGGATTGGCTACGGTGGAGGTTACTATGATCGCTATCTGGAACATTTTTCTGGTCATACTTTGAGTACGATATATCCTTGTCAAGTTCAGGACTTTATGCCTGAAAACCATGATATTCCTGTTCAGGAGGTATTAATTGATGAAGGAAATCTTTGATAGACGTTACCCTGTGACGAGTTTCTTCCTCTTAGTGACGGCCTTGGTATTTCTACTAATGTTGGTGACTACAGGAGGAAACTTTGACAGGGCGGATACCTTATTTCGATTTGGAGCCATGTATGGGCCGGCTATTCGCCTCTTTCCTGAGCAGGCTTGGCGTCTCTTTTCTGCCATTTTTGTTCATATTGGTTGGGAACATTTCATTGTCAATATGCTTTCGCTCTATTATCTTGGTAGGCAAGTAGAGGAAATTTTTGGATCCAAGAAGTTTTGCTTTCTCTATCTTTTATCTGGAATGATGGGCAATCTCTTTGTTTTTGTATTTAGTCCTAAATCCTTAGCAGCAGGAGCCTCTACTTCTCTCTATGGGCTATTTGCTGCGATTATTGTTCTTCGCTATGCAACTCGCAATCCTTATATCCAGCAGTTGGGCCAATCTTATCTGACTCTTTTTGTTGTTAACATTATTGGAAGTGTTCTGATTCCAGGAATCAGCCTAGCAGGCCATATCGGGGGAGCAGTTGGTGGAGCATTTCTAGCAGTTATCTTTCCAGTTCGAGGAGAAAGACGGATGTATAGCGCTAGTCAGAGACTGGTAGCGTTAGTGTTGTTCGTAGGACTCTCGGTTTTGCTTTTCTACAAGGGAATGGTAATGTGACGACTAATATGTAAACTTGAATAAGAAAAAAGCTACTTAAAAAAATGAGTAGCTTTTAATGTGGGTTGGGACCATTCGAAACAACACAGCAAGTTAAAATAAGGCTTTGTATGTAGATGATTTGAGAAAGTGAGCGCCCATTCTATCGCGAAGAAGTCATTTGTAAATAAGTTTTTTTGCAGAAAATTGAGAATGGTGTGCTTTTTTATTTCTTTTGTATCGTAAGTTTCTAGAATATAGTGTTGTATCAGTCTTATTATATATTTTAAAAATAGAAAATGTTATAATATTAGAAATTGATTGAAGAATTATTAGAATAAAAGAGGTATAAAGTTGGAAAATTGTGTTTACATTATTTCAGGCCCCCCAGGCGTTGGGAAAAGTACTGTTAGTAAAGAGTTAGCTTATTCTTTTGATAAAAGTGCAGTTATAGAGGGGGATTTGATTTACTTAATGATTAAAGGTGGCATAGTGGCTCCCTGGGAAGATGAGGGCTATTACATGGATTTGTTTTGGGACAATATCATCAGCTTGACCAATAATTTTATAACTCGAGGCATCTCTGTCGTAATAGAGTATGTCATTTTTGAATACCAACTGAAGAAAATTGCTTCTTTCTTAAAAGAAAAACAAATTGGTCTAAAATATTGTGTCTTAATGGCCGAAGAAAAAAACTTGAAAGATAGGGATGATTCTCGAAAAGAAATTGAAAGAGTGGGCAACTTATCAATACAAGCAAGAAGTGAGTTTCTAGCTAAAAATAAGGAGAAGGAAAAACATTTTCTGTATACAGATGATTTAGACGTCCCCAAAATAGCAAATATCATTAAAACTTCAAATCGATTTTTGATTGAAAATCTGTAATCCATCATTAAGGACCGAAGTTGAGTTGGTAGATTTAGAGACATATCTCATAAATCTTTAAATTGTATGTAAATTTGTAAAATAATTAAGTCTCCAGAGTCAACTTGCTGGAGACTTAATTTATTAACTGGAAACTAATTCTATTCCCCCTCAGCTAATTCTTTTCCCAATTGGATGAGGTAATCTTTCAAGTCATCTTTGACTTGTGGGTGCTTGAGGGCATAGTCAATAGATGTTTTCATAAAGCCAAACTTATCCCCAACGTCGTAACGAGCTCCTGTAAATTCGCGAGCGAAAACACGTTGTGTTTTATTAAGTGTATCAATAGCGTCGGTAAGCTGGATTTCATTTCCAGCACCGGGAGCTTGATTTTCGAGGATATCAAAAATTTCTGGTGTGAGCAGATAGCGTCCGATGATTGCCAAATCACTTGGAGCCTCCTCTGGAGCTGGTTTTTCAACAAAAGTTTCGACACTGTAGAGACCGTTAATCCCTTCACCCTGAGGAGCGATAACTCCATATGCTGAAACTTCTTCATGAGGAACAGGCATAACAGCAATTGTTGATGCGTGGGTTGTCTCGTAATCGTTCATCAATTGCTTTGTCAAAGGAACAGCATGGTCATCTGTGATATCCATTAGGTCGTCACCCAGCATGACAACGAAGGGCTCATTCCCAACAAAAGCTTTTGCTTGTAAGACAGCATCCCCAAGACCACGAGGATGGCTTTGACGGATAAAGTGAAGGCGAATGCCAGTTGTTTCGTCTACCAATTTTAGCAAGTCATGCTTGCCTTTTTCTTTGAGGTTGTACTCAAGCTCAAAGTTTGAGTCAAAGTGGTCCTCAATAGAACGTTTTGATTTACCAGTAACAACCAGAATATCCTCAATACCTGATTTAAGAGCTTCTTCTACGATAAACTGGATAGTTGGTTTGTCCACAATTGGCAACATTTCTTTGGCAAGGGCCTTTGTTGCTGGTAAAAATCGAGTTCCAAGTCCAGCGGCAGGAATGACTGCCTTTCTAACTTTTGATGTCATAAGAATCCTTTCTTTAGAGGGTTAAGACCACTCATTTTCTGCTTTAAATTCATTGTTCATGATGTCATAAATGGCATCTTTAATATTGGTTCCGTGGTAGATAACTTGGTAAATGGCTTGTGTAATGGGCATATAGACTCCAAGTTCTTGCGCTAGTTCATAGGCTGCTCGAGTCGTTGAGATTCCTTCAATCACCATGCCCATATTGGCTTCGATATCAGCTAGAGATTCTCCACGACCAAGAGCATCTCCGGCTCTCCAGTTACGAGAGTGGATGGAGGTTCCCGTTACGATCAGGTCTCCTACACCAGATAAGCCACTATAGGTCAATGGATTGGCTCCGAGTGCTACCCCTAGACGAGTAATTTCTGCCAAACCTCGAGCGATAATGGCTGCCTTGGCATTGTCACCAAATCCCAAACCATGTAAAGCTCCGGCACCTACAGCAATAATATTTTTGAGAGCGCCAGCAGTTTCGACTCCGATAACATCCGTATTGGTATAAAGTCGGAAGTAGTGATTACTAAAGAGCTCTTGAGCGTATTGAGCGGTTTGTAAGTCTTTAGAAGCAGCGGTGATTAAAGTTAGGTCACGCACAATGGTTTCTTCTGCATGACTAGGTCCTGAAACAACGACAATATCACTGCGGAGATGTTCAGGAATTTCTTCTTCAAGGATAGTTGATAATCGTTTATGGCTATCAGGTTCTAATCCCTTTGATGCGTGCATGATGATAGCCCTATGGTCCAAGGTTTTTGCAACTTGTTGGGCAACAAGTCGTGTCACTTTTGTTGGGACAACAAACAAAATCGCATCTACATCTTTCAGTGCCTCTGATAAGTCGGTGTAGGCAATGATATTTTCATCTAGAACGACATCTTTAAAGTAGTGTTTGTTAGTATGATAGGTATTAATTTCATTGATTTGCTCGGGAATGTTTCCCCAAATACGTACCTCGTGTCCATTGTCATTTAAGACTTGTGAAAGGGCAGTTCCCCAAGAACCAGGCCCCAAGACGGCGATGGTTTGTTTTTTCATATTCCCCTCCTTTATAACCTTCTTTTTACTATTTTACCATAAAAACCTTTATCATGCATTACTGTAGATGAAAGCGCACTAATTTGTATCAAGGAGACTTCTTTGACAAGTTCCCACTTTTTTGCTAGAATAACATCACACAAACAGAATGAGAAGGAGCTGACACATTGTCGCTCCCTTTTGTCTATTTTTTAAGGAGAAAGTATGCTGATTCAGAAAATAAAAACCTATAAGTGGCAGGCCTTGGCTTCGCTCCTGATGACAGGCTTGATGGTTGCTAGTTCGCTTCTGCAACCGCGTTATCTGCAGGAAGTGTTAGACGCCCTTCTTGCTGGGAAATATGAAGCCATTTATAGTATCGGAGCTTGGTTGATTGGTGTGGCCCTGGTCGGTCTGGTTGCTGGTGGGCTCAATGTTGTCCTCGCAGCCTATATTGCCCAAGGAGTTTCATCTGACCTTCGGGAGGATGCCTTCCGTAAAATCCAAACCTTTTCTTATGCCAATATTGAACAATTTAATGCGGGAAATCTAGTCGTTCGCATGACAAATGATATCAACCAGATTCAGAACATCGTCATGATGACCTTCCAAATTCTTTTCAGACTTCCCCTCTTGTTCATCGGTTCGTTTATCCTGGCGGTTCAAACTTTACCTTCTCTGTGGTGGGTGATTGTTCTCATGGTAGTCTTGATTTTTGGCTTGACAGCTGTCATGATGGGAATGATGGGTCCTCGTTTTGCCAAGTTTCAAACACTTCTTGAGCGCATCAATGCCATTGCCAAGGAAAATCTACGCGGTGTTCGTGTGGTCAAGTCCTTTGTCCAAGAAAAAGAGCAGTTTGCTAAGTTTACGGAGGTTTCAGACGAGCTTCTCGGTCAAAATCTTTACATTGGTTACGCCTTTTCAGTAGTGGAACCTGTCATGATGTTGGTCGGTTATGGGGCGGTTTTCCTCTCTATTTGGCTAGTTGCAGGGATGGTTCAATCGGATCCATCGGTTGTTGGCTCCATTGCTTCCTTTGTTAATTACCTAAGCCAGATTATCTTTACTATTATTATGGTTGGATTTTTGGGAAATTCTGTCAGTCGTGCTATGATTTCTATGCGTCGTATTCGAGAAATTCTTGACGCAGAGCCAGCCATGACCTTCAAGGATGTCCCAGATGAAGAGTTGGTCGGAAGTCTTAGCTTTGAAAATGTGACCTTTACCTATCCAATGGATAAGGAACCGATGTTGAAAGATGTGAGCTTTACTGTCGAACCTGGACAAATGGTTGGTGTCGTTGGAGCGACTGGTGCAGGAAAATCAACCTTGGCTCAATTGATTCCACGTCTCTTTGACCCGCAGGAAGGGGCTATCAAAATCGGAGGCAAGGATATTCGAGAAGTGAGTGAAGGAACCCTGCGCAAAACTGTTTCTATCGTTCTTCAACGTGCCATTCTCTTCAGTGGAACGATTGCAGATAACTTGAGACAGGGTAAGGGAGATGCTACTTTATTTGAAATGGAGCGCGCAGCCAATATTGCCCAAGCCAGTGAATTCATTCATCGTATGGAGAAAACCTTTGAAAGTCCAGTTGAGGAACGGGGAACCAATTTCTCTGGTGGGCAAAAACAAAGGATGTCGATTGCGCGTGGAATTGTCAGCAATCCGCGTATTCTGATTTTTGACGATTCGACCTCAGCCTTGGATGCTAAGTCAGAGCGCCTGGTCCAAGAAGCCTTGAATAAGGACTTGAAGGGGACGACAACTATTATCATCGCTCAAAAGATTAGCTCGGTAGTTCATGCAGACAAGATCTTGGTTCTAGATCAAGGACGATTGATTGGTCAAGGTACGCATGCAGACTTGGTTGCCAACAATTCCGTTTACCGTGAGATCTACGAAACACAGAAAGGAAAGGAGGAGTAAAATGAAGACAGTTCAATTTTTTTGGAATTATTTTAAAGTCTATAAGCTATCATTTGTAGTTGTTATCCTGATGATTGTTCTGGCGACTCTTGCCCAAGCTCTCTTTCCGGTATTTTCTGGACAAGCGGTAACAGAGTTAGCTAATTTAGTTCAAGCTTATCAAAATGGCAATCCAGAACTTGTTTGGCAAAGCCTATCAGGAATCATGGTCAATCTTGGTCTGCTAGTTTTGGTTCTATTTATCTCCAGTGTGATATACATGTGTCTCATGACGCGCGTGATTGCAGAATCGACCAACGAGATGCGCAAAGGCCTCTTTGGCAAGCTTGCTCGGTTGACTGTTTCTTTCTTTGACCGCCGACAAGATGGCGATATCCTGTCTCGTTTTACCAGTGATTTGGATAATATCCTCCAAGCTTTTAACGAAAGCTTGATTCAGGTCATGAGCAACATCGTTCTATACATTGGTCTGATTCTTGTCATGTTTTCGAGAAATGTGACGCTGGCCCTCATCACTATTGCCAGTACACCAGTGGCCTTTCTCATGCTGATTTTTATCGTGAAAATGGCACGGAAATATACCAACCTCCAGCAGAAAGAGGTAGGGAAGCTCAATGCCTATATGGATGAAAGTATCTCAGGTCAAAAAGCCGTGATTGTGCAAGGTATTCAAGAGGATATGATGGCAGGATTTCTTGAACAAAATGAGCGCGTGCGCAAGGCAACCTTTAAAGGAAGAATGTTCTCAGGAATTCTTTTCCCTGTCATGAATGGGATGAGTCTGGTCAACACAGCCATCGTCATCTTTGCTGGTTCAGCTGTACTTTTGAATGATAAGTCTATTGAAACAAGTACAGCCCTAGGTTTGATTGTTATGTTTGCCCAATTTTCACAGCAGTACTACCAGCCTATTATTCAAGTTGCGGCAAGTTGGGGAAGCCTTCAGTTAGCCTTTACTGGGGCTGAACGGATTCAGGAAATGTTTGATGCAGAGGAAGAAATTCGACCTGAAAAGGCTCCGACCTTTACTAAGTTGCAAGAAGGTGTTGAAATCAGTCATATTGATTTTTCATACTTACCTGATAAACCTATTTTGAAAGATGTCAGTATTTCTGCACCTAAAGGTCAGATGACAGCGGTTGTTGGTCCGACAGGGTCAGGGAAAACGACTATTATGAACCTCATCAATCGCTTTTATGATGTTAATGCTGGTGGGATTTATTTTGATGGAAAAGACATTCGTGACTATGACTTGGATAGTCTCAGAAGCAAGGTGGGAATTGTCTTGCAAGATTCGGTCTTATTTAGCGGAACGATTCGAGACAATATCCGTTTCGGTGTGCCAGATGCTAGTCAAGAAATGGTTGAGGCAGCAGCCAAGGCAACCCACATTCACGACTATATCGAAAGCTTACCTGATAAGTACGATACTCTTATCGATGATGATCAAAGCATCTTCTCGACAGGACAAAAGCAATTGATTTCTATCGCTCGAACCCTGATGACAGATCCAGAAGTTCTCATTCTAGATGAAGCAACTTCAAACGTAGATACGGTGACAGAAAGCAAGATTCAGCATGCCATGGAGGCGGTTGTAGCAGGCAGAACTAGTTTCGTCATTGCCCACCGTTTGAAGACCATCCTCAATGCAGACCAGATTATTGTCCTTAAAGATGGAGAAGTCATTGAACGCGGTAACCACTATGAACTTTTGAAACTAGGTGGCTTCTATTCAGAACTCTATCACAATCAATTTGTTTTTGAATAAGAAAAAAGTTGTCCCCTTGGGCAGCTTTTTCTTGTCCATAAAAAATATTTATCACGGACTTAAAAAAAACATATTAGACGAAAGGTGTTTTGAGTGATATGATAGGACTATCGTTAATATTCGAAAGGAGAGACATCATGGCTAGAACGGTTGTAGGAGTTGCTGCAAATCTATGTCCCGTAGACGCAGAAGGTAAAAACATTCATTCATCTGTATCTTGTAGATTCGCAGAGAGCATTCGTCAAGTCGGTGGTCTCCCTTTAGTCATTCCTGTTGGTGATGAGTCAGTTGTACGTGATTATGTAGAAATGATTGACAAACTTATCTTGACAGGCGGTCAAAATGTCCATCCTCAGTTTTATGGAGAGAAAAAGACCATCGAGAGTGATGATTACAACCTAGTGCGTGACGAATTTGAATTGGCGCTCTTGAAAGAAGCGCTCCGTCAGAATAAACCAATTATGGCAATCTGTCGCGGTGTCCAACTTGTCAATGTTGCCTTCGGTGGAACGCTCAATCAAGAAATTGAAGGTCACTGGCAAGGATTACCTTTCGGAACATCTCACTCTATTGAGACAGTAGAAGGAAGCGTGGTGGCTAAGCTATTTGGAAAAGAAAGTCAAGTCAACTCCGTCCATCGTCAAAGCATTAAAGATTTGGCACCTAATTTCCGTGTAACTGCTATTGATCCAAGAGACCAGACCATCGAAGCGATTGAGTCTATCGATGAGCACCGCATTATCGGTTTGCAGTGGCATCCAGAGTTTCTGGTCAATGAAGAAGATGGCAATTTAGAATTATTTGAGTATTTATTGAATGAACTGTAACGACTGGAACATCTAGTCGTTCTTTCTTTTATTTTTTCAAAATTTTTGGAATGTGGGATTTTTACGCAAACGTTTGAATTCTGATAAAAATTGGAGAAATTCGACAAAAAACTTGAAAAAAACGAAGGTAAGCGTTATGATAGAAAAGAAGAAATATTGGAGGAATAACATGTCACATATTAAATTTGATTATTCAAAAGTTTTAGACAAATTTGTTGCACCACATGAAGTGGAATACATGCAATCACAAGTAACAGCAGCAGATGAATTGATCCGTAAAGGAACTGGTGCTGGTAGCGACTTTTTGGGATGGTTGGACCTTCCTGAAAACTACGACCGCGAAGAATTTGACCGCATCTTGAAAGCTGCTGAGCAAATCAAATCAGACAGCGATGTTTTGGTTGTAATCGGTATCGGTGGATCTTACCTTGGTGCCAAAGCAGCAATCGACTTCTTGAACCACCACTTTGCAAACTTGCAAACAAAAGAAGAACGCAAGGCTCCACAAATCCTTTACGCAGGAAACTCAATCTCATCTACTTACCTTGCTGACTTGGTAGAGTACGTAGCTGATAAAGATTTCTCAGTAAACGTGATTTCTAAATCAGGTACAACAACTGAACCAGCGATTGCTTTCCGTGTTTTCAAAGAACTCTTGGTTAAGAAATACGGTCAAGAAGAAGCAAACAAACGTATCTATGCAACAACTGACCGCCAAAAAGGTGCTGTTAAGGTTGAAGCAGACGCTAACGGTTGGGAAACATTTGTTGTTCCAGATGATATCGGTGGACGCTTCTCAGTATTGACAGCCGTTGGTTTGCTTCCAATCGCAGCATCAGGAGCTGACATCAAAGCCCTTATGGAAGGTGCGAATGCAGCTCGCAAAGACTACACTTCAGATAAAATCTCTGAAAACGAAGCTTACCAATACGCAGCAGTTCGTAACATCCTTTACCGTAAAGGCTATGCAACTGAAATCTTGGTAAACTATGAGCCATCACTTCAATACTTCTCAGAATGGTGGAAACAATTGGCTGGTGAATCAGAGGGGAAAGACCAAAAAGGTATCTACCCAACTTCAGCCAACTTCTCAACTGACTTGCACTCACTTGGTCAATTTATCCAAGAAGGAACTCGTATCATGTTTGAAACAGTTGTTCGTGTTGACAAACCTCGTAAGAACGTGATTATCCCTACTTTGGAAGAAGATCTTGATGGACTTGGTTACCTTCAAGGAAAAGACGTTGACTTTGTAAACAAAAAAGCAACTGACGGTGTTCTTCTTGCCCACACAGATGGTGATGTACCAAACATGTACGTGACTCTTCCAGAGCAAGACGCTTTCACTCTTGGTTACACTATCTACTTCTTCGAATTGGCTATCGCCCTTTCAGGTTACTTGAATGCCATCAACCCATTTGACCAACCAGGTGTTGAAGCTTACAAACGTAACATGTTCGCCCTTCTTGGAAAACCAGGATTTGAAGAATTGAGTAAAGAACTTAACGCACGTCTATAATAGAAGAAAAGAGTGGTTTGTCCACTCTTTTTACTCTCTTTATTCATAGAAATTGGACTCAGCCAAGACTTGTGATATAATATAGAGAGCAAAAAGGCAGACGCCTAGAGACTTTATAGGAGAAACTATGTCAAAAGATATCCGCGTACGTTACGCACCAAGTCCAACAGGACTACTACACATCGGGAATGCCCGTACAGCATTGTTCAACTACCTTTACGCACGTCATCATGGTGGAACTTTTATCATTCGTATCGAAGATACTGACCGTAAACGTCATGTCGAGGATGGTGAACGTTCACAGCTTGAAAACCTTCGCTGGTTAGGTATGGATTGGGATGAAAGCCCAGAAACACATGAAAATTACCGCCAGTCTGAGCGTTTGGACTTGTATCAAAAATACATCGACCAACTGTTAGCTGAAGGAAAAGCCTATAAATCTTACGTTACAGAAGAAGAGTTGGCAACTGAACGCGAACGCCAAGAAGCAGCTGGTGAAACACCACGCTACATCAATGAATACCTTGGTATGAGTGAAGAAGAAAAAGCAGCTTACATCGCAGAACGCGAAGCAGCAGGAATTATCCCCACTGTTCGCTTGGCTGTCAATGAGTCAGGTATCTACAAGTGGCATGATATGGTCAAAGGTGATATCGAATTTGAAGGTGGCAATATCGGTGGTGACTGGGTTATCCAAAAGAAAGATGGTTACCCAACTTACAACTTTGCCGTTGTTATCGATGACCACGATATGCAAATCTCTCATGTTATCCGTGGAGACGACCACATTGCTAATACACCAAAACAGCTCATGGTTTATGAAGCACTTGGTTGGGAAGCTCCAGAGTTTGGTCACATGACCTTGATTATCAACTCTGAAACTGGGAAAAAATTGTCTAAACGTGACACCAACACCCTTCAGTTTATCGAAGACTACCGTAAAAAAGGTTATTTACCAGAAGCAGTCTTTAACTTTATTGCTCTTCTTGGTTGGAACCCAGGTGGCGAAGATGAAATCTTCTCTCGTGAAGAACTCATTAAACTTTTCGATGAAAACCGCCTCAGCAAGTCACCAGCAGCCTTTGACCAGAAAAAACTCGACTGGATGAGCAATGATTATATCAAGAATGCAGACCTAGAAACTATCTTTGAAATGGCAAAACCATTCTTAGAGGAAGCAGGCCGTTTAACTGACAAGGCTGAAAAATTAGTTGAGCTCTATAAACCACAAATGAAATCAGTAGATGAGATTATCCCATTGACAGATCTCTTCTTCTCAGATTTCCCTGAATTGACAGAAGCAGAGCGCGAAGTCATGGCGGGAGAAACAGTCCCAACAGTTCTTGAAGCTTTCAAAACAAAACTTGAAGCGATGACAGATGATGAATTTGTAACAGAAAATATCTTCCCACAAATCAAAGCTGTTCAAAAAGAAACAGGTATCAAAGGGAAAAATCTCTTCATGCCTATTCGTATCGCTGTTTCAGGTGAAATGCATGGACCAGAATTGCCAGATACTATCTTCTTGTTAGGTCGTGAAAAATCAATCCAGCATATCGAAAATATGTTAAAGGAAATCTCTAAGTAAGAAGGGTACAATAATGGACATCTGGGAAAAGATGTACGAAGAAGCACAGAAACTATACGATCCACATGAAGTATCTGATTTTGTTTACGCTAACCATGTTGTGGCCGCAGTAGAAGCAGAAGATGGACAAATATTTACAGGTTTCTGTATGGAGGGAACCTGTGGTGTTTTCCATCTCTGCGCAGAGCGGGCGGCTCTCTTCAATATGTACCAATTTTCAGGACAAACTAAGGTTAAGAAAGTATTAGCCTTTCGAGATAAAGCACCTTATGGTGGAAGTTCAGCCATGCCTTGCGGTGCTTGTAGAGAATTCCTTTTAGAGCTTAATGCTGAAAATAAAGATGCAGAATTCATGATGGACTATAATATAAGAAAAACAGTTAAAGTCGCAGAACTAATCCCCTATTGGTGGGGAGAAGAACGTGCTTCTAAGTTTAATAATCAATAGAAGAGTCAGTATAATTCTGGCTCTTTTTACTTAATTTGAAAAAAGATAAAAAAAGGTGTTGACAAAGGTGAAAAAGTCTGTATAATAGTAAGAGTTGAAAATAACAGCTCTGGTCTGTTGGTCAAGGGGTTAAGACACCGCCTTTTCACGGCGGTAACACGGGTTCGAATCCCGTACGGACTATGGTATGTTGTGGTTGAGGCACTTGATGAAAAAAGATTAAAAAAGTTTCAAAAAAGTGTTGACAAACGAAAGCGGCCGTGATATACTAATATAGTTGTCACTTGAGAGAAGCTAGTGACAAAGACCTTTGAAAACTGAACAAGACGAACCAATGTGCAGGGCACTACAACTAAGGTTGTAGTACTGAACAATGAAAAAAACAATAAATCTGTCAGTGACAGAAATGAGTGAGAACTCAAACTTTTAATGAGAGTTTGATCCTGGCTCAGGACGAACGCTGGCGGCGTG
>NZ_NCVI01000010.1:0-4939 GCF_002096895.1 Streptococcus mitis
AAAAAAACAATAAATCTGTCAGTGACAGAAATGAGTGAGAACTCAAACTTTTAATGAGAGTTTGATCCTGGCTCAGGACGAACGCTGGCGGCGTGCCTAATACATGCAAGTAGAACGCTGAAGGAGGAGCTTGCTTCTCCGGATGAGTTGCGAACGGGTGAGTAACGCGTAGGTAACCTGCCTGGTAGCGGGGGATAACTATTGGAAACGATAGCTAATACCGCATAAGAGTAGATGTTGCATGACATTTGCTTAAAAGGTGCAATTGCATCACTACCAGATGGACCTGCGTTGTATTAGCTAGTTGGTGGGGTAACGGCTCACCAAGGCGACGATACATAGCCGACCTGAGAGGGTGATCGGCCACACTGGGACTGAGACACGGCCCAGACTCCTACGGGAGGCAGCAGTAGGGAATCTTCGGCAATGGACGGAAGTCTGACCGAGCAACGCCGCGTGAGTGAAGAAGGTTTTCGGATCGTAAAGCTCTGTTGTAAGAGAAGAACGAGTGTGAGAGTGGAAAGTTCACACTGTGACGGTATCTTACCAGAAAGGGACGGCTAACTACGTGCCAGCAGCCGCGGTAATACGTAGGTCCCGAGCGTTGTCCGGATTTATTGGGCGTAAAGCGAGCGCAGGCGGTTAGATAAGTCTGAAGTTAAAGGCTGTGGCTTAACCATAGTACGCTTTGGAAACTGTTTAACTTGAGTGCAAGAGGGGAGAGTGGAATTCCATGTGTAGCGGTGAAATGCGTAGATATATGGAGGAACACCGGTGGCGAAAGCGGCTCTCTGGCTTGTAACTGACGCTGAGGCTCGAAAGCGTGGGGAGCAAACAGGATTAGATACCCTGGTAGTCCACGCCGTAAACGATGAGTGCTAGGTGTTAGACCCTTTCCGGGGTTTAGTGCCGCAGCTAACGCATTAAGCACTCCGCCTGGGGAGTACGACCGCAAGGTTGAAACTCAAAGGAATTGACGGGGGCCCGCACAAGCGGTGGAGCATGTGGTTTAATTCGAAGCAACGCGAAGAACCTTACCAGGTCTTGACATCCCTCTGACCGCTCTAGAGATAGAGTTTTCCTTCGGGACAGAGGTGACAGGTGGTGCATGGTTGTCGTCAGCTCGTGTCGTGAGATGTTGGGTTAAGTCCCGCAACGAGCGCAACCCCTATTGTTAGTTGCCATCATTCAGTTGGGCACTCTAGCGAGACTGCCGGTAATAAACCGGAGGAAGGTGGGGATGACGTCAAATCATCATGCCCCTTATGACCTGGGCTACACACGTGCTACAATGGCTGGTACAACGAGTCGCAAGCCGGTGACGGCAAGCTAATCTCTTAAAGCCAGTCTCAGTTCGGATTGTAGGCTGCAACTCGCCTACATGAAGTCGGAATCGCTAGTAATCGCGGATCAGCACGCCGCGGTGAATACGTTCCCGGGCCTTGTACACACCGCCCGTCACACCACGAGAGTTTGTAACACCCGAAGTCGGTGAGGTAACCGTAAGGAGCCAGCCGCCTAAGGTGGGATAGATGATTGGGGTGAAGTCGTAACAAGGTAGCCGTATCGGAAGGTGCGGCTGGATCACCTCCTTTCTAAGGATAAGGAACTGCGCATTGGTCTTGTTTAGTCTTGAGAGGTCTTGTGGGGCCTTAGCTCAGCTGGGAGAGCGCCTGCTTTGCACGCAGGAGGTCAGCGGTTCGATCCCGCTAGGCTCCATTGGTGAGAGATCACCAAGTAATGCACATTGAAAATTGAATATCTATATCAAATAGTAACAAGAAAATAAACCGAAAACGCTGTAGTATTAATAAGAGTTTATGACTGAAAGGTCAGAAAAATAAGGTTAAGTTAATAAGGGCGCACGGTGGATGCCTTGGCACTAGGAGCCGAAGAAGGACGTGACAAACGACGATATGCCTTGGGTAGCTGTAAGTAAGCGATGATCCAGGGATTTCCGAATGGGGGAACCCAACAGGTACTACCTGTTACCCGCATCTGTTAAGGATGTGAGGAGGAAGACGCAGTGAACTGAAACATCTAAGTAGCTGCAGGAAGAGAAAGCAAAAGCGATTGCCTTAGTAGCGGCGAGCGAAACGGCAGAAGGGCAAACCGAAGAGTTTACTCTTCGGGGTTGTAGGACTGCAATGTGGACTCAAAGATTATAGAAGAATGATTTGGGAAGATCAGCCAAAGAGAGTAATAGCCTCGTATTTAAAATAGTCTTTGTACCTAGCAGTATCCTGAGTACGGCGGGACACGTGAAATCCCGTCGGAATCTGGGAGGACCATCTCCCAACCCTAAATACTCCCTAGTGACCGATAGTGAACCAGTACCGTGAGGGAAAGGTGAAAAGCACCCCGGGAGGGGAGTGAAATAGAACCTGAAACCGTGTGCCTACAACAAGTTCGAGCCCGTTAATGGGTGAGAGCGTGCCTTTTGTAGAATGAACCGGCGAGTTACGTTATGATGCGAGGTTAAGTTGAAGAGACGGAGCCGTAGGGAAACCGAGTCTGAATAGGGCGAATTAGTATCATGACGTAGACCCGAAACCATGTGACCTACCCATGAGCAGGTTGAAGGTGCGGTAAGACGCACTGGAGGACCGAACCAGGGCACGTTGAAAAGTGCTTGGATGACTTGTGGGTAGCGGAGAAATTCCAAACGAACTTGGAGATAGCTGGTTCTCTCCGAAATAGCTTTAGGGCTAGCGTCGACATTAGAGATTCTTGGAGGTAGAGCACTGTTTGGGTGAGGGGTCCATCCCGGATTACCAATCTCAGATAAACTCCGAATGCCAATGAATTATGGTCGGCAGTCAGACTGCGAGTGCTAAGATCCGTAGTCGAAAGGGAAACAGCCCAGACCACCAGCTAAGGTCCCAAAATAATTGTTAAGTGGAAAAGGATGTGGGGTTGCACAGACAACTAGGATGTTAGCTTAGAAGCAGCTATTCATTCAAAGAGTGCGTAATAGCTCACTAGTCGAGTGACCCTGCGCCGAAAATGTACCGGGGCTAAAACAATTTACCGAAGCTGTGGATACCTTTTATAGGTATGGTAGGAGAGCGTTCTATGTGTGATGAAGGTATACCGTGAGGAGTGCTGGAACGCATAGAAGTGAGAATGCCGGTATGAGTAGCGAAAGACAGGTGAGAATCCTGTCCACCGTAAGACTAAGGTTTCCAGGGGAAGGCTCGTCCGCCCTGGGTTAGTCGGGACCTAAGGAGAGACCGAAAGGTGTATCCGATGGACAACAGGTTGATATTCCTGTACTAGAGTATGTAGTGATGGAGGGACGCAGTAGGCTAACTAAAGCAGACGATTGGAAGTGTCTGTCTAAGCAGTGAGGTGTGAACTGAGTCAAATGCTTAGTTCTATAACATTGAGCTGTGATGGGGAGCGAAGTTTAGTAGCGAAGTTAGTGACGTCACACTGCCAAGAAAAGCTTCTAGCGTTAAACATACTCTACCCGTACCGCAAACCGACACAGGTAGTCGAGGCGAGTAGCCTCAGGTGAGCGAGAGAACTCTCGTTAAGGAACTCGGCAAAATGACCCCGTAACTTCGGGAGAAGGGGTGCTGACTTTAAGTCAGCCGCAGTGAATAGGCCCAAGCAACTGTTTATCAAAAACACAGCTCTCTGCTAAATCGTAAGATGATGTATAGGGGGTGACGCCTGCCCGGTGCTGGAAGGTTAAGAGGAGTGCTTAGCGTAAGCGAAGGTATGAATTGAAGCCCCAGTAAACGGCGGCCGTAACTATAACGGTCCTAAGGTAGCGAAATTCCTTGTCGGGTAAGTTCCGACCCGCACGAAAGGCGTAATGATTTGGGCACTGTCTCAACGAGAGACTCGGTGAAATTTTAGTACCTGTGAAGATGCAGGTTACCCGCGACAGGACGGAAAGACCCCATGGAGCTTTACTGCAGTTTGATATTGAGTGTCTGTACCACATGTACAGGATAGGTAGGAGTCTATGAGATCGGGACGCCAGTTTCGAAGGAGACGTTGTTGGGATACTACCCTTGTGTTATGGCCACTCTAACCCGGATAGGTGATCCCTATCGGAGACAGTGTCTGACGGGCAGTTTGACTGGGGCGGTCGCCTCCTAAAAGGTAACGGAGGCGCCCAAAGGTTCCCTCAGAATGGTTGGAAATCATTCGCAGAGTGTAAAGGTATAAGGGAGCTTGACTGCGAGAGCTACAACTCGAGCAGGGACGAAAGTCGGGCTTAGTGATCCGGTGGTTCCGTATGGAAGGGCCATCGCTCAACGGATAAAAGCTACCCTGGGGATAACAGGCTTATCTCCCCCAAGAGTTCACATCGACGGGGAGGTTTGGCACCTCGATGTCGGCTCGTCGCATCCTGGGGCTGTAGTCGGTCCCAAGGGTTGGGCTGTTCGCCCATTAAAGCGGCACGCGAGCTGGGTTCAGAACGTCGTGAGACAGTTCGGTCCCTATCCGTCGCGGGCGTAGGAAATTTGAGAGGATCTGCTCCTAGTACGAGAGGACCAGAGTGGACTTACCGCTGGTGTACCAGTTGTCTTGCCAAAGGCATCGCTGGGTAGCTATGTAGGGAAGGGATAAACGCTGAAAGCATCTAAGTGTGAAACCCACCTCAAGATGAGATTTCCCATGATTTTATATCAGTAAGAGCCCTGAGAGATGATCAGGTAGATAGGTTAGAAGTGGAAGTGTGGCGACACATGTAGCGGACTAATACTAATAGCTCGAGGACTTATCCAAAGTAACTGAGAATATGAAAGCGAATGGTTTTCTTGGTTTGAATAGATATTCAATTTTGAGTAGGTATTACTCAGAGTTAAGTGACGATAGCCTAGGAGATACACCTGTACCCATGCCGAACACAGAAGTTAAGCCCTAGAACGCCGGAAGTAGTTGGGGGTTGCCCCCTGTGAGATATGGAAGTCGCTTAGCT
>NZ_NCVI01000009.1:0-4247 GCF_002096895.1 Streptococcus mitis
GTTCAGCAATCTGTTAAGAAAAAAGTCTTGCCAGCTATCGAGCGCCGTATTCGGACAGAATTAACTGAGAAGGCAGAAGAAGGTGCTATTCAACTCTTTTCTGACAACCTGCGCAATCTCCTCTTGGTTGCTCCGCTGAAAGGGCGCGTGGTTCTTGGATTTGACCCTGCCTTTCGTACAGGTGCCAAGCTAGCTGTCGTGGATGCAACAGGAAAAATGCTGACAACTCAGGTCATTTATCCTGTCAAACCAGCCTCTGTTCGTCAAATCGAAGAAGCCAAGAAAGATTTGGCAGATTTGATTGGTCAATATAGCGTGGAAATTATTGCCATCGGAAATGGAACTGCTAGTCGGGAAAGTGAAGCCTTTGTGGCGGAAGTTCTTAAAGATTTTCCAGAAGTCAGCTATGTTATCGTCAATGAAAGTGGTGCTTCTGTCTATTCTGCTAGTGAATTAGCTCGTCAGGAGTTTCCTGACTTGACCGTTGAAAAACGCTCTGCCATTTCTATCGCCCGTCGTTTACAAGATCCTCTTGCAGAGTTAGTTAAAATCGATCCTAAGTCAATTGGTGTCGGTCAATACCAGCACGATGTCAGCCAGAAGAAATTGTCTGAGAGTCTGGACTTTGTCGTGGATACCGTGGTGAACCAAGTCGGTGTCAATGTCAATACGGCCAGCCCAGCTCTTCTTTCACACGTCGCTGGACTCAATAAAACCATCTCTGAAAATATCGTCAAATACCGTGAAGAAGAAGGAAAAATCACTTCACGCGCTCAAATTAAGAAGGTTCCGCGTCTGGGTGCCAAGGCTTTTGAACAGGCAGCTGGTTTCCTCCGTATCCCTGAAAGTAGCAATATTCTAGATAATACAGGAGTTCACCCAGAAAATTACAGTGCTGTTAAGGAGCTCTTCAAACGTTTAGATATTAAAGAACTAAACGAAGAAGCCCAAGGCAAACTCAAGTCGCTTTCAGTCAAGGAAATGGCGCAAGAGCTAGACCTTGGTCCCGAAACTCTTAAAGATATCATTGCAGATCTTCTCAAACCAGGTCGAGATTTCCGTGATTCCTTTGATGCACCTGTGCTTCGCCAAGATGTCCTAGATATCAAAGATCTAGTGGTTGGGCAGAAGCTGGAAGGTGTTGTGCGTAACGTCGTTGATTTCGGTGCCTTCGTTGACATTGGGATTCATGAGGACGGTTTGATCCATATTTCCCACATGAGTCGCAAGTTTATAAAGCACCCTAGTCAAGTGGTGTCAGTTGGAGATTTGGTGACCGTTTGGGTTAAGAAAATTGATACTGAACGTGAAAAAGTCAATCTGTCGCTTCTAGCTCCAAATGAATCTGACTGATTACGTTAAGCAAGTTTCGCTAGAAGACTTCGGTAGACCTTTTATCCATCAAGCCCAGTGGAATAGGCGTCTACGTTCGACAGGTGGGCGATTTTTCCCAAAAGATGGGCATTTGGATTTTAATCCCAAGGTTTATCAGGAACTGGGGTTGGACGTTTTTAGGAAAATTGTCCGCCATGAACTCTGTCATTATCACCTTTATTTCCAAGGGAAGGGCTATCAACACAAGGATCGGGATTTTAAGGAACTTTTGAAAGCAGTGGATGGATTACGCTTTGTGCCATCCTTGCCCAATAGCAACTCCAAGCCAATCAAACTCTATCGTTGCCAGTCCTGCCAGCAAAGTTATCATCGCAAGCGAAGGATTGATACCAAACGCTATCGCTGTGGACTTTGTCGAGGTAAATTACTACTGATAAATCAGCCTGAGGACTGATGAAAGCCGAGCCTACCCGTGATATACTAAGTCTAACCTAGTAGAAAGAGGTAAAACCATGAACAGTAAATTTTATAAAATGAGACGAAATCGCATGATTTCAGGAGTTCTGGCAGGTCTAGCAGACAAATGGAACTTTGATGTTACCCTTGTTCGTTTCTTGTTTGCCATTTTTACAGTCGCAAACTTTGGACTTGGTGTGATTATCTATATCATCCTAGCTTCTATCATGCCAACCAAAGAAGAAATCGAAGCAGAAATGTACGGAACAGGCCCACGAAAACGCAAAGAAGCACAAGCAATTGACGATAATGAAGGCTGGTTTTGGTGAGGTAGAAACAATTATTTTACTGTTAGTCTATGAATTCGACTAATCTATTTTAAAATTTTTGAACCCTTGTATCCGCAAGGGTTTTCTTCTTGCCTTCTTTTTATGGTAAAATATTTTTAATAAAATGCCTACATTTCCCCCAATCTTACAAAAATGTAAGATTAAAGTCTCTTTTGTAAGGTTAGGTTATGGCAAGCAGTCTTTTTTTGATGTAAACTAGACTCATAAAGAACAAAGGAGTAACATCATGAAACAAACCTTACATAAGAAAACAAGAAAACCAAGTCACAAAGATATCGAGCGTGTTCAGCTGGGATGCGCTATGATGCAAGCAACATTTCATTTGATGGGATATTAAGAAAGGAGATTCTCATGACACTTTTAGATGTAAAACACGTTCAAAAAATTTATAAAACTCGTTTTCAGGGCAACCAAGTAGAAGCTCTCAAGGATATTCACTTTACCGTGGAAAAGGGTGACTACGTTGCCATCATGGGTGAGTCTGGTTCTGGTAAATCAACTCTTCTCAATATCCTAGCTATGCTGGATAAACCGACTCGTGGTCAGGTTTACTTGAATGGAACTGATACCGCAACCATCAAAAATTCACAGGCTTCTAGCTTCCGTCGTGAAAAGTTGGGCTTTGTCTTCCAAGACTTTAATTTACTAGATACTCTGTCTGTTAAAGACAATATCTTGCTTCCGCTTGTCTTGTCAAGAAGACCCATTACGGAGATGATGAAGAAATTGGTGGTGACAGCTGAGAATCTAGGCATCAACCAATTACAAGAGAAGTACCCTTACGAGATTTCAGGTGGGCAGAAACAGCGTGTAGCAGTAGCCCGTGCCATCATCACAGAACCTGAAATACTCCTTGCGGATGAGCCAACAGGAGCCCTTGATTCCAAGTCATCTGCAGCCTTACTTGATGTCTTTGATGAAATCAATGAGCGCGGCCAAACCATTCTCATGGTAACCCACTCAACAGCAGCAGCTAGCAGAGCTAAACGTGTACTCTTTATCAAGGACGGCATTCTTTACAATCAAATCTACCGTGGAGAGAAGACAGAGCGTCAGATGTTCCAAGAAATCTCTGATACCTTGACTGTCATGGCAAGCGAGGTGAATTAGTATGTTTCGATTAACCAATAAGTTAGCGGTATCCAACTTGATTAAAAACCGCAAACTCTACTACCCCTTTGCTCTGGCTGTTCTCTTGGCAGTCACCGTCACTTATCTCTTTTACTCCCTAACCTTCAATCCCAAGATTGCAGAAATTCGTGGAGGGACAACGATTCAGGCTACACTTGGATTTGGTATGTTTGTCGTCACCCTTGCGTCAGCCATTATCGTCCTCTATGCCAATAGTTTTGTCATGAAGAACCGTTCCAAGGAACTGGGAATTTATGGCATGTTGGGCTTGGAGAAGCGTCATCTAATCAGTATGACCTTTAAGGAGTTGGTGCTATTTGGAATTCTAACTGTTGGAGCAGGTATCGGTATTGGAGCCTTATTTGACAAGTTGATTTTCGCCTTCTTACTCAAACTGATGAAATTGAAGGTTGAACTGGTCGCTACCTTCCAGATGAAAGTTGTCATTTCAGTGTTGGTAGTCTTTGGATTGATTTTCCTAGGCCTCATGTTCCTGAATGCCCTACGAATCGCCCGCATGAATGCTCTCCAGCTCTCTCGTGAAAAAGCTAGTGGGGAGAAAAAAGGTCGCTTTCTTCCTCTCCAAACCATTCTTGGATCCATTAGTTTAGGGATTGGATATTATCTTTCCCTTACTGTAAAAGACCCCCTTACAGCCCTAACAACCTTCTTCTTAGCTGTTTTGTTGGTTATCTTTGGAACCTATCTCTTGTTTAATGCAGGGATTACCGTTTTCCTCCAAATCTTAAAGAAAAATAAGAAATACTATTACCAACCAAATAACCTCATCTCTGTTTCCAACTTGATTTTCCGTATGAAGAAAAATGCGGTTGGACTAGCAACCATCGCTATCTTGTCAACAATGGTCTTGGTTACCATGTCTGCAGCGACAAGCATTTTCAATGCCTCAGAATCCTTTAAAAAAGTGATGAATCCGCATGACTTTGGAATTACTGGACAAAATGTTGAAAAAGA
>NZ_NCVI01000008.1:0-2524 GCF_002096895.1 Streptococcus mitis
ACCAAACGCTATCGCTGTGGACTTTGTCGAGGTAAATTACTACTGATAAATCAGCCTGAGGACTGATGAAAGCCGAGCCTACCCGTGATATACTATGACTAACCTAGCAGAAAGAGGAAATATCATGAACAGTAAATTTTATAAGATGAGACGAAATCGTATGATTTCAGGAGTTCTGGCAGGTCTGTCAGACAAGTGGAACTTTGATGTTACTCTTGTTCGCTTCCTATTTGCCATTTTTACAGTCGCAAACTTTGGACTTGGTGTGATTATCTATATCATCCTAGCCTCTATCATGCCTACCAAGGAAGAAATCGAAGCAGAAATGTACGGAACAGGCCCACGTAAACGTAAAGAAGCCCAAGCTATTGAAGAAAATGATGGATGGTTTTGGTAAGGTAGAAACAGTTATTTTACTGTTAGTCTATGAATTCGACTAATCTATTTTAAAATTTTTGAACCCTTGTATCTGCAAGGGTTTTCTTCTTGCCTTCTTTTTATGGTAAAATATTTTTAATGAAATGGGTATGTTCCCTCCAATCTTACAAAAATGTAAGATTAAAGTCTCTTTTGTAAGGTTAGGTTATGGCAAGCGGTCTTTTTTTGATGTAAACTAGACTCATAAAGAACAAAGGAGTAACATCATGAAACAAATCTTACATAAGAAAACTAGAAAACCAAGCCACAAAGATATCGAGCGTGTTCAACTGGGATGCGCTATGATGCAAGCAACATTTCATTTGATGGGATATTAAGAAAGGAGATTCTCATGACACTTTTAGATGTAAAACACGTTCAAAAAATTTATAAAACTCGTTTTCAGGGCAACCAAGTAGAAGCCCTCAAGGATATTCACTTTACCGTGGAAAAAGGTGACTACGTTGCCATCATGGGTGAGTCTGGTTCTGGTAAATCAACTCTTCTCAATATTCTAGCTATGCTGGATAAACCAACTCGTGGTCAGGTTTACCTGAATGGAACAGACACCGCAACCATTAAAAATTCACAAGCCTCTAGCTTCCGTCGTGAAAAGCTAGGATTTGTCTTCCAAGATTTTAACTTGCTAGATACTCTTTCTGTTAAGGACAATATCTTGCTTCCGCTTGTCTTGTCAAGAAGACCTATTACGGAGATGATGAAGAAATTGGTGGTGACAGCTGAGAATCTAGGCATCAACCAATTGCAAGAGAAGTACCCTTACGAAATTTCTGGTGGTCAGAAACAGCGTGTAGCAGTAGCCCGCGCCATCATCACAGAACCTGAAATTCTCCTTGCGGACGAACCGACAGGAGCTCTTGACTCCAAGTCATCTGCAGCCTTACTTGATGTTTTTGATGAAATCAATGAGCGCGGCCAAACCATTCTCATGGTAACCCACTCCACAGCAGCAGCTAGCAGAGCTAAACGTGTACTCTTTATCAAAGACGGCATTCTTTACAACCAAATCTACCGTGGAGAGAAGACAGAACGTCAGATGTTCCAAGAAATCTCTGATACCTTGACTGTCATGGCAAGCGAGGTGAATTAGTATGTTTCGATTAACCAATAAGTTAGCGGTATCGAACTTGATTAAAAACCGCAAACTCTACTATCCTTTTGCGTTGGCTGTTCTCTTAGCAGTCACCGTCACCTATCTCTTTTACTCTCTAACCTTCAATCCCAAGATTTCGGAAATCCGTGGAGGGACAACCATTCAAGCTACTCTTGGATTTGGTATGTTTGTCGTCACCCTTGCGTCAGCCATTATCGTCCTCTATGCCAATAGTTTTGTCATGAAGAACCGTTCCAAGGAACTAGGAATTTATGGCATGTTGGGCTTGGAGAAGCGTCATCTTATCAGTATGACCTTTAAGGAGTTAGTGGTATTTGGGATTCTAACTGTTGGAGCGGGTATCGGTATTGGAGCCTTGTTTGACAAGTTAATTTTCGCTTTCCTACTCAAACTGATGAAATTAAAGGTAGAACTAGTCGCTACCTTCCAAATGAATGTTGTCATTGCAGTGTTGGTAGTCTTTGGATTGATTTTCCTAGGCCTCATGTTCCTGAATGCCCTACGAATCGCCCGCATGAATGCTCTCCAGCTTTCTCGTGAAAAAGCTAGTGGTGAGAAAAAAGGTCGTTTCCTACCTCTACAAACTATTCTTGGTTCCATAAGTTTAGGGATTGGCTACTATCTTGCCCTTACTGTAAAAGATCCTCTCACAGCCCTAACAACTTTCTTCCTAGCTGTTTTACTGGTTATCTTTGGTACCTATCTTTTGTTCAATGCAGGGATTACCGTTTTCCTTCAAATCTTAAAGAAAAATAAGAAATACTATTACCAACCAAATAACCTTATCTCAGTCTCTAACTTGATTTTCCGTATGAAGAAAAATGCAGTTGGATTAGCAACAATCGCTATTTTGTCAACAATGGTCTTGGTTACCATATCTGCAGCGACAAGCATTTTCAATGCCTCAGAATCCTTTAAAAAAGTGATGAATCCGCATGACTTTGGAATTACTGGACAAAATGTTGAAAAAGA
>NZ_NCVI01000007.1:0-1989 GCF_002096895.1 Streptococcus mitis
AGTTGAATAGCACCTTCTTCTGCCTTCTCAGTTAATTCTGTCCGAATACGGCGCTCGATAGCTGGCAAGACTTTTTTCTTAACAGATTGCTGAACCACTTCATCAATATAGGCGTTTTTCACCTTGAAACGAGCTGCAAAGAAGGCAAGGATACGGTCCGTTGCATGTTCAAAACCGACCTTCAAGACACCTAGCTTCTCCCCACGATTGAGCGCCAAGGTACGATAGCCCTGAATATTTCCAACCGTATCTGAAAAATCATAATAAATCTGAAAAACCTGCTTTTCATCAAGACTTTCATCCTTGACTTGAGAAGTGATTTTAGAGTGTCTTAGCACCTCCTGATAAGTCATGGTGCGCAAGGTCACATCTTCCGATAAGGCTTCGACCAAAATGTCAACTGCACCATCCAAGGCTTCCTTACCTGTCGCAAATCCTTCACAGACAAACTTTTCAGCCTCCTTCTCTAAGTCCGCTACATTCTGCAAGATTAATCGAGCAAGAGGGAAGAGTCCAGCTTCACGAGCAATGGTTGCCTTGGTTCGACGTTTTTCCTTGTAAGGAAGATAGAGTTCTTCAACGTCTGCTAATTTTTCGGCAGCTAAGATGGCTTCTTCCAATTCCTTGGTCAGCTTGCCTTGCTCTTGAATCTTAGCTAAAACAGCTTCCTTACGGTCGTTGAGATTTGTCAGACTTTTATCCAAGTCAATAATGGCCTTAATCGCCACCTCATCCAAACTACCAGTCATGTCCTTGCGATAACGCGCGATAAAGGGAATAGTCGCCCCTTCAGCTGTCAAACTTAGAACGGTATCGATTTGCTTTAACGTCACTCCCAAATCTTGGGAGATTTTTTCATATTTTTTATCCATGAATCTATTATACCACAAGCTATACGTTTCAAATTAGCTCTTACAATTTTAAAACATAAGTTGGAAAATAAATTTACTTCATTTCAATATTCTATTCATTCAGAAGGTTGCAATTTAATTCTAATAGTTTACAAAAGGATCAGTGATTAATTGCACTGTTTTTATTTTTTACAAAACGCTTTATAAAGCTATTTGTTGAAGTTAACGAATCAATTTTCAGAGCAAATAAAAAACCGCAAGCCTGAGCCTGCGGTGAGTGTAATCTATTTTGAAATTTTAAAGAAAAAAGGAGCATTTAAGCTCCCTCCTTTGAAATAACGGACACTTGGCTGGTCGGTGTACCCAGCATCTCAGATACCTTTTTCAAGGTGCGGCAGGAACCTTTCTGCCCTCAAATGTCTTTCGTTAACGTTATTCTAGCACTATCTACTTTTTTTGTCAAACTTTCTCAATCTACCAGACTTAATCAGGATTTATAAAGCTCTATGATTCGTTAGATACTCAATTTTAACTTTTCCCTTTTCCTCAAAATAATAGTATAATAGAGGTAGAATTTAGAATCGAGGTACACCTATGGCTGTAAAATTTACAAAACGAGACGACTTGGACAAAATGTTTGAGGAGTTTGCGAAACTCCCTGATTTGAAACAAGTCACTTTCCCTGATGACAAAGAGAAAAAAGCCAAAGCAGAAAAGAAAAACTAGATGACTGCTTTCCAACAACTCCCGTCTAGTGTGCTTCAGACTGGAGCCATTTTTCTCTCCATTATCATTGAAGCCCTACCCTTCGTTCTGATAGGAAGTATTGTCTCAGGACTGATTGAGGTTTATATCACACCTGATAAGGTTTATCATTTTCTCCCTCGAAATCGTTGGGGGAGAATCTTTTTTGGGACCTTTGTCGGGATGCTTTTCCCTTCTTGTGAATGTGGAATCGTCCCCATTATCAATCGTTTTCTGGAAAAGAAGGTTCCCAGTTACACAGCCGTTCCCTTTCTCGTAACAGCACCTGTCATCAATCCCATTGTTCTTTTTGCGACCTATTCTGCCTTTGGCAACTCCTTCCATGTCGCTCTGTTACGAGCTCTAGGTTCCGTTGTAGTGGCTGTGATACTTG
>NZ_NCVI01000003.1:0-689 GCF_002096895.1 Streptococcus mitis
TCTGCAGCGACAAGCATTTTCAATGCCTCAGAATCCTTTAAAAAAGTGATGAATCCGCATGACTTTGGAATTACTGGACAAAATGTTGAAAAAGAAGACTTGGACAAACTCTTGAGCCAGTTTGCAAGTGACAAAGGTTATAGTGTCAAAGAGAAAGAAGTGCTTCGTTACAGTAACTTTGGTATTGCAAATCAAGAAGGAACCAAGTTAACCATTTTTGAAAGGGGACAAAATCGTGTTCAACCTAAAACAGTCTTCATGGTATTTGACCAAAAAGACTATGAAAATATGACTGGTCAGAAGCTTTCTCTATCAGGCAATGAGGTCGGCCTCTTCGCTAAGAATGATGGACTGAAAGGACAGAAAGCTCTAACTCTAAATAACCATCAATTTTCTGTAAAAGAAGAATTTAATACAGATTTTATTGTGAACCATGTCCCAAATCAGTTTAATATTTTTACTACTGATTACAATTACCTTGTTGTACCTGATTTACAAGCATTTTTAGACCAATTTCCAGATTCGGCTATCTATAATCAGCTTTACGGTGGTATAAATGTAAATATCAGTGAAGAAGAACAACTCAAAGTCGCTGAAGAATATGAAAAATACTTACAAAAGTTTAATGCTCAATTAAACACTGAAGGTAGCTATGTGTATGGTAGCAATCTAGCAGATGCTAGTGCTCA
>NZ_NCVI01000001.1:0-539 GCF_002096895.1 Streptococcus mitis
ATCCGTTACGTAAGCACTAACGGTAACCGTGTTCTCACAACAGATGAAGTAACAGGTAAGTCAGGAGAAGCCATTGCCTACAGCACAACAAGTCAAATCACAGAGTTCAAGAAACAAGGCTATAACCTTGTTAGCGATGAATTCACAGCGGGTGGTGCTAAGGTTTATGACTACGATACAGCACGTGACCAAGTCTACACTGTAACTCTTTCAGAACGTGTTGAACCAGTTAATCCAGATAACCCAACTCCACAACCAAACACACCAGTTAATCCAGGACAACCAGATAGCCCACGTTGGCCAGGAACCGTTGAAAACTTGGATAACAAGGAAAGTGTTAGCCGTACCATCCATTACGTTTACGAAGATGGACGTAAGGCTAAGGATGATGTAGTTGAAACACTGAACTTCAAACGTTGGAGTCGTATTAACCTAGTGACTGGTCAAATTTTCTTCCAAGACTGGACAACTAATGATGATACGTTTGATAAAGTAGTCTCTCCAACTATCGCAGGTTACACAGCGGATAAATCAGAAAT
>NZ_NCVI01000002.1:0-534 GCF_002096895.1 Streptococcus mitis
CAAATTTTCTTCCAAGACTGGACAACTAATGATGATACGTTTGATAAAGTAGTCTCTCCAACTATCGCAGGTTACACAGCGGATAAATCAGAAATCCCAGCTGTAAGTGGAGTGAAGGCTAAAGACCAAGACCGCGTTGAAACAGTTACTTACCGTAAGGATGTTCAAAAAGCTGTTATCCGTTATGTAAGTACTAATGGTAACCGTGTTCTCACAACAGATGAAGTGACAGGTAAGTCAGGTGAAGCCATTGCCTACAGCACAACAAGTCAAATCAATGAATTCAAGAAACAAGGTTATAACCTTGTTAGCGATGAATTTACAGCAGGTGGTGCTAAGGTTTATGACTACGATACAGCACGTGACCAAGTCTACACTGTAACCCTTTCAGAACGTGTTGAACCGGTTAATCCAGATAACCCAACTCCACAACCAAACACACCAGTCAATCCAGGACAACCAGATAGCCCACGTTGGCCAGGAACCGTTGAAAACTTGGATAACAAGGAAAGTGTTAGCCGTACCATCCATTAC
>NZ_NCVI01000004.1:0-494 GCF_002096895.1 Streptococcus mitis
CTCAAGGCTTTGGTAGAGGAAAAATATGGGATTGAGTATGAAGAGTTTACCAATCCTTGGCATGCTGCTATCTCTAGCTTTATTTCTTTTTTCCTTGGTAGCTTACCACCCATGCTTTCAATTACCATTTTCCCAAGTGAATATCGCATCCCTGCTACTGTCCTTATTGTCGGTGTAGCCCTTCTTCTCACTGGTTACACTAGTGCCAAACTTGGAAAAGCCCCAACCAAAACAGCTATGATTCGTAACTTAGCTATTGGCCTCTTGACCATGGGCGTTACCTTTCTGCTAGGACAACTTTTCAGCATTTAGAACAAAAAAACACCTCGATTTTGAAGTCGAGGTATCTTTTTTTACATTTGGACAATCTTGCGATAACTTCTTGAAGTAATCATGAAAATCAGCACATAGGCGATGAGGAAGATAGCGCAGATAGACAAGGTCACAATCAACATCATATTCGTATCTATTACACCAATCACTTTTAAAATCAG
>NZ_NCVI01000006.1:0-449 GCF_002096895.1 Streptococcus mitis
ATCAGCACATAGGCGATGAGGAAGATAGCGCAGATAGACAAGGTCACAATCAACATCATATTCGTATCTATTACACCAATCACTTTTAAAATCAGACTAAGCATATGGTAGGCAAAGGCTAGATGTATGAAGGCAAAAAGCAAAGGAAGGAAGAAAACAGTTAAAACCTGTTTGTTAATGGTTTGCTTGATTTGCTTTTGATCTAAACCAACTTTCTGCAAGATAATAAAGCGCTCACGGTCTTCATAGCCTTCAGAAATTTGTTTGTAATAGATGACCAGAACGGTTCCGACCATAAAGATAATGGATAGGAAAATACCGATAAAGAAGACACCACCAAAGAGGGCACTCATTTGAGCACTAGCATCTGCTAGATTGCTACCATACACATAGCTACCTTCAGTGTTTAATTGAGCATTAAACTTTTGTAAGTATTTTTCATATTCTTC
>NZ_NCVI01000005.1:0-449 GCF_002096895.1 Streptococcus mitis
ATCAGCACATAGGCGATGAGGAAGATAGCGCAGATAGACAAGGTCACAATCAACATCATATTCGTATCTATTACACCAATCACTTTTAAAATCAGGCTAAGCATATGGTAGGCAAAGGCGAGATGTATGAAGGCAAAAAGCAAAGGAAGAAAGAAAACAGTTAAAACCTGTTTGTTGATGGTTTGCTTGATTTGCTTTTGATCCAAACCGACTTTCTGCAAGATAATAAAGCGTTCACGGTCTTCATAGCCTTCAGAAATTTGTTTGTAATAGATGACCAGAACCGTTCCAACCATAAAGATAATGGATAGGAAAATACCGATAAAGAAGACACCACCAAAGAGGGCACTCATCTGAGCACTAGCATCTGCTAGATTGCTACCATACACATAGCTACCTTCAGTGTTTAATTGAGCATTAAACTTTTGTAAGTATTTTTCATATTCTTC
>NZ_NCVI01000019.1:0-140830 GCF_002096895.1 Streptococcus mitis
CACGCCGCCAGCGTTCGTCCTGAGCCAGGATCAAACTCTCATTAAAAGTTTGAGTTCTCACTCATTTCTGTCACTGACAGATTTATTGTTTTTTTTCATTGTTCAGTACTACAACAATTGTTGTAGTGCCCTGCACATTGGTTCGTCTTGTTCAGTTTTCAAAGGTCTTTGTCACTCACTTCTCTCAAGTGACAACTATATTAGTATATCACGGCCGCTTTCGTTTGTCAACACTTTTTTGAAACTTTTTTTAATCTTTTTTCATCAAGTGCTTCAACCACAATACACCATAGTCCGTACGGGATTCGAACCCGTGTTACCGCCGTGAAAAGGCGGTGTCTTAACCCCTTGACCAACGGACCAGAGTTGTTTTCAACTCTTACTATTATACAGACTTTTTCAGACTTGTCAACTACTTTTTTAAACTTTTTTATTTTTTGCATGACTTCCTAGTGTGTACGGATATCAAACTCCTTAAACACAATACGTAAGTCTCTTAATACTCTTTGACGTCCTCGGAAGCGTTCATGTCTTAAGACGCGCTCTAACTCTTCTTGTTTGTCTTTACTTTGTTTGTTTCTATAATCTCGTAGTGTCTCATGAAAGAGATAATACTCATCTAGCCACAGACCTCCCTCACTGATACGATGACTAATTTCACCTACTTCTTCATAAGGTTCTTTATCATATCTACGCTTCTGGCTTTCTTGTTTACGGATATGGTCTAAAATTCGATTACGGAATTTAGTTTTGAAGTATTTTCGTAAACGAGGAATATCTTCTACTAGCTCTTCTTCTCTACTGATCAATTCATGTAAGCAGAGCATACCCTCTTGGTCCCAATCCGATAGTTCCCATAAATGCAAGTAATATTCATTTCTACTCTTATACACAATTCCCTGGACTTCTTTATACAATTCTTTAAACATAACGTCCCCCTTTCTAGATACAGTCTAACAGATTCAGAAACACTTTTGGCACGTTTCATCCATTCTGTTCCCTACACCGTCTAAACTGCACAAAAAAGAGAGGTCTTGCCTCTCTTTGGGTTATAATTCTGCAATTTGGTTTAGGTTTACTTCTGCAACTGTGTCATTACCAAACATAGAGATAATCATCTTCACTTTATTGTTATCAATCTCTGTAATCTTACCAGTATAGTCTGCAAAAGCACCATCAATGATACGTACAGTTTGACCAACTTCAACATCGATATCAAACTCTTGTACAGTTTGTCCCATAGAAACCAAGATATCACGGATTTCTTGTTCCAATAATGGAGTTGGTTTTGATCTATTTCCGTGAGATCCGACGAATCCTGTAACGTTTGGTGTGTTTCGAACAACAAACCAAGCTTCATCTGTCATCACCATTTCTACAAGAACATAACCTGGAAAGCGATTCTCTTCTACTTCTTTTCTCTTTCCATTTTTTTCAACTTGCACTGTTTGTGTTGGAATTTCAACACGTAAAATATTATCCAACATATTGTAGGTTTGTGCACGTTGCAATAGATTTTCTTTTACCTTATTTTCATAACCAGAATAGGTTTGTAAGACAAACCATCCTTTATCAAAACTATCCATGATACTTCCTTTCATAATAGAAGATTTCTAGCGTGAATAACTCCACAGGTCTTCTAAAAAATGTTAATAAATCGAATCAAACCTGAAACAATCAACTTGTCAAAAATATAAATAATCACAACAAAGAAAGCAGTGTATTCCATGATAGAACGAAAATCTCTCCAGCTTTCCTTGCGAGTTGGCCATGTTGTGTCTTTAAGAAGTCTAAAAATATCTCCAATAAAACGCATCGCTCTCTCCTATCTCGTTTCTCTGTGTGTAGTGTACTTACCACAATGTTTACAAAATTTATTTACTTCTAGTCGTGTTGGCTTGGGGTTTCCGCTGATCTTGATTGAATAGTTTCTCGAACCACAAACCGCACAAGCTAGGCTTGCTTTTTTTAGTGCCATAACGCCTCCATCCTATCTATTATAACAAGAAAGCTAGGCTTTGACAAGCATCTTAACGAAATAGATTGACTACCGAATCCCATATCGTTTGAGCCTTTTCCTTAATTTTAGCATCCGAGATAGCACGGCTAGCCTCATCTACCAGATTTTGTGCACGACTTCTAATATCAGAAAGGCTATTATCCGCCTGATTTTCTTCATTACTCTGTACTTGATTTCTTGTATTGGCTGGTGCAATTCCATTTTGCTTATACGCATTTTCAACTGTAAAGGTACTTCCTGGCGTATAAGGTAAAATGGTATTGGCAATGTTTCTAAAGACATGGGCTGCACCGTTTGAAGTAGATCCTGCTAGATAGTGATTTTCATCAGTCGTAGGGAAACCAAGCCAGTGACTAATCACTACATCCGGTGTATAACCAATCACCCACTGGTCACTTGTGTATTCCGGATTAAAAACAGCTTCAGTTGTTCCTGTTTTTCCTGCCATGACATAGTCTGCAGGTGATGAACTAATACCTGTTCCGTTTGTAAATGTTCCCAACATCATACTGGTCATCTTGTCAGCTACAGACTTATCAATCACCCGTTTTTGTGAATTTTTATGGCTCGCAATGACCTGACCACTAGCATTTTCAATTCTACTAATAAAATGAGCTTCCGGCATTAAACCTTCATTTGCAAAGGCAGCATATGCTTGAGCCATTTGAAGAGGGTTGGTTTCAACACCGCTTCCCAAGGCGACACCAAGAACACGATCGACCTTTTCCATGTTGAGTCCGAATTTTTCGCCCGCCTCAAAAGCCTTATCAACGCCCAAATCATTAACAGTGGCAACAGCAGGCAGATTAAGCGATTCTGCCAAGGCTTGATACATAGGAACTTCTCGACTCGTTTTGATCCCTGCATAGTTATCAACCTTATAGCTGTCATACTGCATGGTATGGTTATCCAACTGCTTATTCAAAGCCCAGCCAGCTTCAACTGCAGGCGTATAAACAACTAAAGGCTTAATTGTAGAACCAGGGCTACGTTTTGATTGAGTTGCATAGTTGAAATTCCGGAATCCAGTTTTATCATTGCCAGCAACCTGACCGACAACTCCACGAACTCCACCTGTTTTCGGTTCGAGAGCTACACTTCCTGATTGAGCAAATGTTCCATCCTCTGCCCTAGGAAATAGAGCTGTATTTTCATAGACAACCTGCATATTTGCTTGGTAGTTTTGGTCCAGCTCTGTGTAAATGCGGTAGCCATTATTTACGATTTCTTCCTCTGTTAGATTATACTTGGAAACAGCTTCATTAACAACCGCATCAAAGTAAGAAGGATAGCGGTAATCTGAGATTTTTCCCTCATACTTATCGTGCAATTGCGAAGTCATATCAACTTCTGCTGCTTCGGTTTCTTGGTTTTTATCAATGTAACCCGCTGCAAGCATATTCTGCAAAACAGTATCGCGACGATTGGTAGAATCTTCTACAGAATTCAAAGGATTATACAGTTCCGGCCCCTTTAGCATTCCTGCCAGAGTCGCAGCTTGATCCAGACTCACTTCTGATGCAGAAACTCCAAAGTATTTCTTACTCGCATCTTCTACACCCCACACACCATTTCCAAAATAAGCGTTGTTAAGGTACATGGTTAGAATTTGATCCTTACTATATTTTTTTGTTAATTCTAAAGCAAGGAAAAATTCTTTCGCTTTTCTCTCAACAGTTTGATCCTGCGACAGATAGGCATTTTTAGCCAGCTGTTGGGTAATAGTAGAGCCACCACCTGAACGACCAGCAGTGACAATAGCCAAGAAGAAACGACCATAGTTAATCCCGTCATTTTTATAGAAAGAACGGTCTTCTGTCGCAATAACGGCATTCTGCAAATTTTTACTGATATCAGTCAATTCAACATAAGTTCCTTTTTGACCAGACAATGCACCTGCCTCCTTTTCTTCACGGTCAAAAATGAGTGTTCGAGTTTTCAAGGCATTTTGCAAATCATTGACATTGGTTGACTTGGCTACAGCAAACAAATAGGTTCCAACTAGCAAGCTCGCACTCAAACCTAGTATAAGGACAATCTTTGTTAGATGATAGCGACGCCAGAATTTTCGAACCGGACCCACTTGGGCTAATTTTTTTCGATCACTACGAGAGCGACGTAAGCTAGTAGAATCAGAGTCCTCTAGTCCACTTGTTTCTTTTCTAAAAAGAGAAAGAAATTTCTCAAATAATTTATCTAATTTCATGCGTTTATTTTATCATCTTCATCATAGGAAGACAAGAATTTAGCTATTTCCTATCCAAATAGGGCTTTTTTTGTTACAATATCTGTATGCAATTCACATTTACATTACCAGACTCTCTACCTCAAATGACGGTAAAGCAATTACTTGAGGAACAACTCCTCATCCCTAGAAAAATCCGTCATTTTTTGAGAATCAAGAAACACATTTTGATAAATAAAGAAGAAGTCCACTGGAACGAAATCGTAAATCCTGGAGATATTTGCCAGTTGACTTTTGACGAGGAAGATTATCCCGAAAAAGAAATTCCTTGGGGCAACCCAGACTTAGTTCAGGAAGTTTATCAAGATCAACACTTAGTTATTGTAAACAAACCAGAGGGGATGAAAACGCATGGTAATCAGCCAAACGAAATCGCCCTTCTTAATCATGTCAGTGCCTATGTTGGCCAAACCTGCTATGTCGTTCATCGTCTAGACATGGAAACCAGTGGCTTGGTTCTCTTTGCCAAAAATCCTTTTATCCTGCCTATTCTCAATCGCTTACTGGAGAAAAAAGAGATTTCTAGGGAATATTGGGCACAGATCGACGGACATATCAACAGAAAAGAACTTGTTTTCAAAGACAAAATTGGGCGTGATCGCCATGACCGCAGAAAAAGGATAGTTGATACAAAAAATGGGCAATATGCTGAAACACATGTAAGCAGATTAAAGCAATTCCCAAACAAAACTTCCTTGGTTCGTTGCAAGCTAAAGACAGGGCGAACCCATCAGATTCGTGTGCACCTTTCGCATCATAACTTCCCGATCCTGGGTGACCCTCTCTATAATAGTAAATCAAAATCAAGTCGGCTTATGCTTCATGCCTTTCGACTGTCCTTTACCCATCCGCTTACATTAGAGAAATTAAGCTTCAATGCCCTTTCAGATACTTTTGAAAAAGAATTAAAAAAGAATGGATGATTCCGTCATCCATTTTTAAATATTTAAAAAGCAAGACCAAGAGGCCTTGCTTTTTATCGACTCAAGAATTATTTAGCGATTTTTGCGAAGTATTCAAGAGTACGAACAAGTTGTGCAGTGTATGACATTTCGTTGTCGTACCATGATACAACTTTAACCAATTGTTTACCGTCAACGTCAAGAACTTTAGTTTGAGTTGCGTCAAACAATGAACCGTAAGACATACCTACGATATCTGAAGATACGATTGGATCTTCTGTGTAACCGTATGATTCGTTTGAAGCTGCTTTCATAGCTGCGTTCACTTCATCAACAGTAACGTTCTTTTCAAGAACTGCTACCAATTCAGTAACTGATCCAGTTGGAGTTGGAACGCGTTGTGCAGATCCGTCAAGTTTACCGTTCAATTCTGGGATTACAAGACCGATAGCTTTTGCAGCACCAGTTGAGTTAGGAACGATGTTTGCAGCACCAGCGCGAGCACGGCGAAGGTCACCACCACGGTGTGGTCCGTCAAGGATCATTTGGTCACCAGTGTAAGCGTGAATAGTAGTCATCAATCCTTCAACAACACCAAAGTTGTCTTGAAGAGCTTTAGCCATTGGAGCCAAGCAGTTTGTAGTACATGAAGCACCTGAGATAACTGTTTCAGTACCGTCAAGAACGTCGTGGTTAGTGTTGAATACAACTGTTTTAACGCCGTTTCCACCAGGAGCAGTGATAACAACTTTTTTAGCTCCACCAGCGTGCAAGTGTTTTTCAGCAGCTGCTTTCTTAGCAAAGAAACCAGTAGCTTCAAGAACGATTTCTACACCGTCGTTAGCCCAGTCGATTTGTTCTGGATCACGTTCAGCAGAAACTTTGATGAATTTACCGTTAACTTCAAATCCACCTTCTTTAACTTCAACAGTACCGTCGAAACGACCTTGAGTTGTGTCGTATTTCAACAAGTGTGCAAGCATAACTGGATCTGTAAGGTCGTTGATACGAGTAACTTCAACACCTTCTACGTTTTGGATACGACGGAAAGCAAGACGACCGATACGTCCGAAACCGTTAATACCAACTTTAACTACCATTAGTGATTTCCTCCTTATGAAAATCATGAAATTTTTATTGTGAAAAGAGTAACTTGAATCACTACAAATCACCTTTCAACAAACCTATTATATAACTATTTAAATTTAATTGCAAGTACGGGCGTTGTTTTTTGTCCATACCCCACTTATTTTTCTTTCTCCTTCAAAAGCCTATACTGCTGTCTTTCTTTGTCTACCTAGTCATTTCCCACTTTCCTTTTCAGATGAAAAGTGAAAATAGAAAAGCTAAAAATTATTTTCAACACTCCAATTCCACAAGAAAAGAGACAGGATAATTCCTGCCTCTAGGCTGATAACAATTATTTACGGCGTCCTGGTCTTTCTTTGTAGCCATAGTAAGAATCTTCGATGATTTCTTGCATATGGTCAACCATTGGAAGACGTGGGTTTGCAGGTGAACATTGGTCTTCATAAGCAAGGAAGGCCAATTCACGAGAATGTTCTTTCCATTCTTTTTCATCGATTCCTTGTGCTTTGAAGTTCATTTGGATACCTACGCGCTCACCAAGTTCGTAGACAGCTTTTGCGTAAGATTCCACACCTTCCTCTGGAGTAGAAGCTGGAAGTCCAAGCATGCGTGCGATATCTTGGTATTTTTCATCTGCACGGTAGTAGTTGTACTTAGGCCATGTTGCTGTCTTAGCTGGACGTGTACCGTTGTAGCGGATGACGTATGGAAGCAAGATAGCATTAGTACGACCGTGGATTGTGTGGAATTGCGCACCAATCTTATGGGCCATTGAGTGAGAAATACCTAGGAAGGCATTGGCAAAGGCCATACCAGCGATTGTTGAAGCGTTATGCATTTTCTCACGTGAGTGGAAGTCTGCATTCTTAACTGAGCTTTCAAGGTTTTCGAATACAAGTTTGATGGCTTGAAGCGCAAGACCGTCAGTGTAGTCGCTAGCCATTTGTGATACGTAAGCTTCAGTCGCGTGGGTCAATACGTCCATACCAGTGTCAGCAGCAACAAATCCAGGAACTGTCAATACCAAAGCAGGGTCTACGATTGCCACAGTTGGTGTCAATGAGTAGTCAGCGATTGGATATTTACGGTTGTTTGCTTTATCAGAGATAACAGCAAATGGTGTTACTTCAGATCCTGTACCAGATGTAGTTGGGATAGCGATGAATTTAGTCTTCTTACCAAGCAATGGGAACTTGAAGGCGCGTTTACGGATATCCATGAATTTTTGTACAAGGTCACGGAAGTCCACTTCTGGTTGCTCGTAGAAGAGCCACATTACTTTAGCAGCATCCATTGGTGAACCACCACCGAGAGCGATGATTGTATCTGGTTTGAAGGCACGCATGATTTCAGTACCACGTTCAACTGTAGTGATATCTGGATCTGGTTCTACATCAGCAAAGATTTGGTAAACAACCTTATTGCGACGAAGGTCAAGTTGTTCGATGATACGATCAAGGAAACCAAGCTCTACCATGGCATGGTCAGTAACGATCATGACACGTTCAACGTCACGACATTTTTGAAGGTATTGAATTGAATCACGTTCAAAGTATGTTTTTGAAGGAAGTTTCATCCATTGCATGTTATTTCTCCGTCTTCCGACTTTTTTGATATTCAAGAGGTTAATGGCACTAACGTTATCCCCAACTGAGTTACGTCCGTAAGAACCACATCCGAGTGTCAATGATGGCAAGAAGGCATTGTAAACGTCCCCGATACCACCGAAAGTAGAAGGTGAGTTACAGATAACACGAATAGCTTTAACAGCTTTACCAAATTCTTTAGTCAATTCTTCATCAGCTGTGTGGATGGCTGCTGAGTGCCCAAGACCGTTAAATTCAACCATTTGACGAGCTTTGGCAATACCATCTTCACGGCTTTCAGATTTCAAAACTGCGATAACTGGTGACAATTTTTCACGAGTCAATGGCTCATTTTCACCAACTTCTTTACATTCTGCAGCAAGAATGTTTGTTCCTTCTGGAACTGTAAATCCAGCTTGTTCAGCAATCCAAGTTGCTGGCTTACCAACGATGTCAGCGTTCAATTTCGCACCAGCACAGTTTTTGCTGTTTGCTTTCACGCCGAAGCAGAATTCTTCAAGAAGAGCTTTTTCTTTTTTGTTTACAAAGTAAGTGTGGTAAGATTTGAACTCTGCTACAAATTCATCATAAATTTCTTTATCAATGATAACCGCTTGTTCAGATGCACAGACCATACCGTTATCAAATGATTTAGACATGACGATATCGTGTGCAGCTTGGCGGATGTTAGCTGATTTTTCAACATAAGCGGGAACGTTTCCGGCACCTACCCCAAGAGCTGGTTTACCACATGAGTATGCGGCTTTAACCATGGCATTACCACCTGTTGCAAGGATTGTGGCAACACCTTCGTGGTTCATAAGTGCACTAGTTGCTTCCATAGATGGTTCCGTGATCCACTGTACACAGTTTTCAGGAGCTCCTGCTTTAATCGCAGCATCACGAACGATTTGAGCCGCGTGAGCTGATGATTCTTGAGCTGATGGGTGGAAGGCAAAAACGATTGGATTACGTGTCTTCAATGAAATCAATGATTTGAAGATTGCTGTTGATGTTGGGTTTGTTGTTGGAGTGATACCACAGACAACACCAACTGGTTCAGCAATAAGAGTCAAACCTGTTACATCGTCTTCTTCGATAACGCCAACTGTCTTAGTGTGGCGCATGTTGTTTACTACGTGTTCACAAGCAAACAAGTTCTTAGTTGCTTTATCTTCAAATACACCACGTCCTGTTTCTTCAAAGGCATGTAAAGCCAATTCTCCGTGGGCATCCAAAGCTGCCACTGACGCTTTAGCTACGATGTAGTCGACCTGTTCTTGGTCGAGTTTACGCATTTCCTCAAGAGCAACTAAAGCTTTTTGCACCAAGCCATCGACATGCTTTTCAGCAGCGAGTTTCTTTTCTTCTGGTGTCACAGTTTTTTTATCAGCCATATTTTCCTCCATAGCTTTCAAGGATCGATATCCTTTGTTAATTTTTTCACAAGTTTATTATAACGCATTATTTCAACTTTGTAAACAGTTTCATAAACATTTCACAAAGAATTTTTTATTGTTTGTGAATTTTTTCTCATTTTCTTTACTTATCAAGTTTTTTCTTTAGAGTTTGTGAAATGAATTTCAAATATTTTTTTATTTCACAAGCTTGATTGGAAGAGGAGCTTGGAAAGAGATAGATTTTCTAGTAAGCGCTTACTTTTAAATGATAACAATACCTCCTTTGATAAGGAGGCTTTATTTTTGTTGAAAAACGCCTTGTTTAAAAGTCCCTTCATAAACGACTTCTTGTTCTGTTGTTAGTTTCCCTTTTCCTTCAGCCTGACCATTTACAAAATCACCTTCGTAGGTCCAGCCTTCTTTAGATTGAAAGGTACCTTTTCCGTTGAAGGCTCCATTGTTGAAACCACCAGTATACTGGTCCCCATTTTGGAAAGTAATGGTACCTTGGCCATTCATTTTACCACGTACAAGACTGCCATCGTAAACAATCGTTCCATTATCAAGCTTTAGAACGCCTTTTCCGGGAATATTTAGAAAAAAGACGAGTACAGCACAAAAAACAATGGCAACTACTGCTAAAAGCTCTAAACGTGGACGAGTCAGATAGATACGATACTTGTCGTAAAAATTCTTAAGATTTTCCATCTTCACTCCCCTTTTCTAAACGTTCTAACCAAGCTTGACAACCCTCTTGAACACGCTGATAGGTTTCCTCAAAATCTCCTGTATACCAAGGATCTGGAACACTTTCAGATGCGAATGAGTAAATCTTATCTTTACAGTCTGCTGGACACATCTGACGTAAGTCAGAAACATTTGAAGCATCCATACCGATAATATAATCAAAGGCTTCAAAATCTTCCTTACTAATCTGAAGCGATGTCTTGCATTTTTCATAAGGAATCTCATACTGTTTAAAAATCCCTTGAGTTCCCTTATGAATCGGATTGCCATGTTCCCAAGAGGAAGTCGCTCGACTTTGGATTTCATAATTATCTGTCATTGATTTCATAACAAACTCAGCCATAGGACTGCGGCAAATATTTCCCAGACAGACAAAGACTAGTTTTTTCATCCCATTTCCTTTCTTTTATAGAAAAACGGGAGTTCGTGATCCCGTCTTATTTTTCAATTGCGCCTTCTAGTGAAGCTGTTTCTTTCAGCGGTAATACTGTCTTGATAGCAGCTAGTTCAAAAGTCAAGTAAACTCCATCTACATCAAGAACAATCGTTCTCTTCTCCGTATCTACTTCATCGACTGTTCCGTAAAGGCCACCGATTGTAATCACTTCATAGCCTTTTTGTAGTTTATTTAAGCTTTCCATACGTTTTTGCGCTTGTTTCTTTTGAGAGCGTTGCATAAAGAACATCAAGCCTAACATCGCTACAAGCATAATTAAAAATGTATAATTTGGATTCATTGTATTCTCCTTTGTCTTTTACATAGGACTACTATATCAAATTTCAGCTACTTTTACAAGATTGTACCTTGCTTTTCTAGTAAGAAAAACCAGAGCTTGCGCTCTGATTCTTAGGGTTATTTCAAATTTTGAACGACTTTTACAAGATTTTCAACAGTAAAGCCATATTCTGCCAATACTTTTGGTGCTGGAGCAGAGGCTCCGAAGGTATCAATACCTAGAACGGCACCATCTAGTCCAACATATTTGTACCAGTTTTGAGTTGCACCCATTTCGACTGCGACACGACGACGAACTGCATTTGGAAGAATTTCTTCCTTGTATGCTGCATGTTGTTTATCAAAGACATCTGTAGATGGCATGCTGACTACGCGGACTTTTGCACCTTGACTAGCCAATTCTTTAGCAGCTGAGACAGCAAGATTAACCTCTGAACCTGTCGCAATCAAGATGGTATCAAAGTCTGATGCATTTTCATAGACAACATAGGCACCTTTTGCAACCTTGTCGAAGTCTGTTCCTTCTTCAACAGTCAAGTTTTGACGTGTCAAGACAAGGGCAGTTGGTGTTTTTTCACTTGTCACTGCAAGGTACCAAGCCGCTTGCGTTTCACGCGCATCTGCTGGACGGAAAACATTTAGATTTGGCATAGCACGAAGACCTGCTAAGTGCTCAACTGGTTCGTGAGTCGGACCGTCTTCCCCAACCGCAATAGAATCGTGGGTAAAGACATAAGTCACAGGAAGTCCTTGTAAGGCTGACAAGCGAACAGCTGCCTTCACATAGTCAGAGAAGACGAAGAAAGTTCCACCGTATACACGAAGTCCACCGTGAAGGGCCATCCCGTTCAAGATAGTTCCCATTGCAAATTCACGAACACCAAACTGAATGTTACGGTTCAAGCGATTAGTATCGTCTTGAAGTCCGTCAGTCTTGATATAAGTCATGTTTGAGTGAGCTAGGTCAGCTGATCCACCTAAGAAGGTTGGTAACTTAGCTGCCACAACGTTCAAAGCATCCTGACTCGAGTTACGAGTTGCTTGAGAGAAGCCATTTTCTAATGCTGGGAAGTCTGCTGGAGTCACTTCAACTGGATCACGTCCATCGATGATGGCTTCTACTTCTGCAGCCAATTCTGGATGCGCTTCTTTGTAATCTGCGACTAGTTTTGCCCATGCTTCATAAGCTGATGCACCACGGTCTGCAACATGTTCTTTGAAATCAGCATATACTTGTTCTGGGATTTCAAATGGTTCGTATTCCCAACCAAGGGCTTGACGAGTTGCTGCAGTTTCATCTGCTCCAAGAGGAGCACCGTGTACAGCATTAGTTCCTTGTTTGTTTGGAGAACCGTATCCAATAACAGTCTTCACTTCAATCAAAGATGGCTTGCCTGAAGCTTTAGCTGTTTCGATAGCAGCATGAATAGCTTCCAAGTCTGTTCCATCTTCAACCAAGGCAGTATGCCAACCGTAGGCATTGTAACGGTCACGAACACTTTCTGTAAAGGAATCCTTTGTCTCACCATCCAAGTTGATATCATTTGAATCATAAAGAACAACCAACTTGTCTAGTTTTTGCAGACCTGCGTATGAAGCCGCCTCGCTTGAGACACCTTCCATCAAGTCTCCGTCTCCACAGATAACATAAGTATAGTGGTCAAAGATATTGTAGCCTTCGCGGTTATATTTGGCTGCCAAGAAACGTTCTGCCTGGGCAAAACCAGTGGCAGTTGAAATACCTTGCCCTAGAGGACCTGTTGTAGCATCAATCCCTGCTGTATGTCCAAATTCTGGGTGACCTGGTGTTTTTGAACCCCACTGACGGAAGCTCTTAATCTCATCCATGCTAACATCTTCAAAACCAGAAAGGTGAAGAAGGGCATAAAGAAGCATTGAACCATGACCTGCTGAAAGAATAAAGCGGTCGCGGTTGATCCAGTTTGGTTGAGCTGGATTGATACGAAGTTGTTTTGTAAAGAGGCTGTAAGCCATCGGAGCCGCTCCCATAACCACACCTGGGTGACCTGAGTTGGCTTTGTTGATAGCGTCAATACCTAGGAAACGGATTGCATTAACAGATAGATTTGACATAGAATTTCCTTTCTATTTGAAGTGATTATTGTATCACACATTCTATTTTACTATTATATGAAAAAATACATAGAATAGCAATTAAACAATTCGACGCTAGATAAGTCTCCTATTTTCTACTCTCTTGTCGCCTGATAGTAGGGAAGCAAGCGTTCATAAGCATCTTCTAACTTTTCTAAAATCATTTCTAATGACTGGGTTTCTATAAAAGAAACATCTGCCTTAACTAACACTTTTCGGACTTCCTGATTGGATAGTTTATTTCTTAAAATTTGACGATTTTTTTCGTTCGCCTCCCATCTTTGACTTTGACCATTAGAGTAGACTAGATAATAAATCCCTTCAACGGTTGGAATTTCTAAAACCTTGGCTTGCTTGCCTAGAGTTTGGTCATCTTTCTTGCGCTCGATGAAACTGACTTCTAAAGAAATTCCAAAATCAGTAGATGTCCCGTACAAACGTAAGGCCAACATTGGCTCTGTCATTTGTCCGTCTCTCTGTAGATAGACCCAGAAATGTGGTCGCAAACACTGCGCCTGATTCATCCACTGGCTAGTCTGTTGGAGTTGCCATTCTGGATGGCTTGCTTGAAAGGCTTTAGCCAGTTCTGTAAAAGCCTTTCGTGCCTCTTGACCTTTGTGGCGCAATTCCAACATCTTCTCTCGCTCATCTCCAGACTTATCCGGATTACGATACTGCAAACCAGCAAAGTCTAAATAGTCTCTTATCTTATTCAACATTAATTTAATCTCCTCCAGCTAGCAAAAAATCAGGAGAACCCTGATTTTGTTTATTCTGTATCTACAACGACATAGCGATTTGGCTCATCACCCTCAGAATAACTAGTCACGCCATCCATACGTGAAATAATACGATGAATAATCTTGCGTTCACTATTTGACATAGGATCTGTTTGATGACTACGTCCTTCTTCTAAAACACGAGTCGCCAATTTTTGAGCATAGGTCTGCAAGACTTCTGCACGATGTTCAACATAATCATTGACATTAATAGTAATGTAGAAGGTTCTTGCATAGCGGTTGTAAAGATAATTTTGAGCCAATAGTTGTAAGGCCTTCAAAACTTTACCATGGTAACCGATAATACGACCTGGCTCATTGGTATCAATTTGTAAATTGATGCTACGACGGTTATAATCATTTGAAATCGTCGCCTCAACATCCATATCATCAATGATTGTTTGGACATAAGTCGTTACTTCCGTAGCTACTTGTTCAATGTCAAAACTCGGTTCAACCTTTAAGCCCAAATCTTCTAATTCTTGACTTTCAGTTTGTTCAGCTTGACTCTCAACAATCGGAGTTTCTACTTCTTCCCCGAAACCAGCTTCTTCAAGCTGTAATTCATTTAAAATCTCAATATGCCCAGTTTCTTCTAAAATGGTGTTAGCATGTTTTTCATTTTTCAAAATTTCAGCCTTGACTTCATCAGAAACCCCTTGGCCTTCTTCTTCAATCTTTTTAATTGCTTCAACAACATGCCCCAAATCAACGGTCGCTTCACTGACTGTTTTAACTGGTTCATTTTGTTCATTGATTTCTTTAGGAACACCCTTAACAGCTTGTTGATTTGCCTTAATGACCGTTGTTTCACTAATAGCTTCAATATCAACTTGAGCTGGTTTTTTACCAAATAAACCAAGAAAGCCATTTTTTTCACGAGAAATGACTTTGATATGAGCCTTCAGTCTTGGGATATCTAATTCTTTCAATCCTTTCTGGATTGCTTCTTCAACAGTTGAACCTGTAAATACTACCATTACCAGATTCCTCCTTATTATTTCGTTTTCTGAGCCTTTTTCTTGGCTTTTCTTTTTCTATTTTCCAAATCTTTCTGTGCCTGAACTACCGCCTCGCGCTCTGCGATAATCTTGAATGGATTGTTCAAGAAATAGGTTTGCAAGACTTGATAAGCATTGGACACTGTCCAGTATAGGGCGACTCCACCTGGTGCATAAACTGCAAAGATAAAGATCAAGACTGGAATCCCATACATCATCGCAGTCGTAGCGCCATTACGCTCAGACAAGGCTTTGTTGGACAACCAGGTACTTAAAAAGGTAAATACAGCTGCTAAAATCGGAAGAACAAGAGTTGTATCCACACCACCAAGGTTAATCCATAAGAAATGACCTGTCTTTAAAAAGTCAACTCTTGATAGAGCTTGGAACAAGGCCAAGATAACCGGCATCTGAATCAAAATCGGCCAAAGAGAATCTGACTGTCTGACACCCATTTCTTTAAAGACTTTACGCATTTCCTGGTCTAGCTTGGTTCTGCTTTCTATATCTCGACCTGGATATTGTTCTCGAAGCGCCTTAATACGTGGTTGAGCTTCCTGCATTTTTCTAGAAGCCACCATTTGCACTTGGAAGACTGGCAAGAGAACTGTACGAATCAAGACCGTAAAGAGGATAATTCCCACTCCGATACTGATATCAAACGACAAAAAGCGAATGATTTCCGCAAAGAAGTAAACAAATTTACTCCAAAAATCAGCCGAATCGGCTGTAATATCGCTAGTTGTCCCATTAGTTGCACAGGCTGTCATGATCAATAGGGACAGTCCTAGCAAACTAGTCAACTGTAGTTTCTTTTTCACTCCCATTTCCTTCCTGGTAAATCTTTGATAATTTTAATACGTGGAGTAGATTTTTCTCCATCTCTGCGTATCCCAAGGTTTCGACCCCTTTTCGAGCAATGACAACAAAGTCGACATCTTCTACCAGACTCCCTTTGGCATTCTGGATAATATGACGAATCCGTCTCTTAATTTGATTTCTAGTGACGGCATTCCCCAGTTTTTTGCTAACTGATAGACCTACTCGAAAATGGTTTTTCTGATTTTCTAGTTGGTAGACAACAAACTTGCGATTGGCAAAACTTGTCCCCTCCTTGAAAATCGCCTTAAAATCTTTCTCTCTTTTTACACGAAAGTTTTTCTTCAAAACTCAACTCCATCTATTAAATTACTACTATTATACCATATTTTTCAAAAAAGCCAATCATAGCAAGGTTTTGGACATTTCCATCAGAAAAAGAAGCTGGAAAAATCTCTTTCCCAACTCCTTGTACTGAATATTTTTTCTGATTTTAGTTATTTTTTCAAGCGTTCAACGTCACGGGCAATGACCAATTCTTCATCTGTTGGAATAACCAGGACACGTATTTTCGCTGCCTCTGTTGAGATGTCTCCTGTCACACCAAAGACATTCTTTTCTGGGTCAACATCACAGCCAAACCAAGAGATACCTGAGATAACATCTTCACGTACGTTTGCAGCATTTTCACCGATACCTGCAGTAAAGATAATAGCATCTGCTCCATTTAGGACCGCAAGGTATTGACCGATATGTTTTTGGATACGGTCAACATACATTTCATAGGCTAAAGTGGCATCGTGGTCCCCTTCTTCCATAGCAGCAATCACATCACGCATATCACTGGATTTACCTGAAACCCCCATTAGTCCTGATTCACGATTAAGAACGTGACTAATGTCTTCAGGCGTGTTAAAGTCCTCTGTATATTGCATTAAGTAAGGAATGATAGCTGGGTCAATATCTCCTGTACGAGTTCCCATCATCACACCACCAAGTGGAGTGAATCCCATTGAAGTATCAACAGATTGACCGCCCTTAACTGCTGTAATAGAAGCACCATTACCGATGTGGCAAGTAATCAATTTCAAATCTTCTAATGGACGTCCCAAGAGTTTTGCAGCTTCTCCTGCTACAAACTGGTGACTTGTACCGTGGGCACCATATTTACGAACCTTGTTTTCTGTGTAATATTTTGTTGGTAGAGGATAGCGATAAGCTTTCTCTGGCATAGTTGTGTGGAATGAAGTATCAAAAACAACTACACTGGTAATGTCTGGCAACAATTCCTTGAAGGCACGAACACCTGCTGCATTGGCTGGATTGTGGAGAGGAGCTAACAAGCTCAACTCTTCAACTTTTTCTAAAACATCTCCCTCAACGACTGTTGATTCTTTAAAATATTCTCCACCTGCAACAACACGGTGTCCAACACCTGTAATCTCATCATAAGCCTTGATAATATCGAAACGAATCAAATCATCCAATAAAATTTTAACAGCTTGTGTATGATTTTCGATATCCAAAATTTGTTGTTCAGAACGGCCATCAAATTTTACAGTTGAAATTGAATCTTTCAAACCGATACGTTCAATCAACCCTTTCGCCAATACTTTTTCTTCTGGCATTAAATATAATTGCCATTTCAAACTTGAACTTCCCGCATTGATTGCAATTGTTTTTGTCATAACATGATACCCCTTTTTAAGCGTTTTCATCTATTATAACAAAATCTATTTTATATTTCAGTACCTTGAGTCCATTTTTGAAAATTTTCTTTAAATTTCATTAAAACACTTGCATCTTGCAAACTAGCAAGTGGATAAACAAAAGGATCTACTGCTGTTTCACTTTTCTTCTGTAAGATAAAAATAGTCTTAGATTGTTTAGCATTAGCAAAGAGATTTTCAGGCAAACTAATCATGGCAACTAGATTCGCCTCCTCTTTCAACCAGCCTTTCAACAAGTCACTTTGAGGGCTGGTCAACAAATCACTCGGAGCGAGAAAAATAGCGTATCCATCTGACTTGAGGTACTTAAGTCCTTGTTCCATGAGCAAGTGATGGGCGTAGGTATGTTCTTGACTAGAAGCAACTTGATGGCGCGACGCAACGGCATCATCAGGATAATAGCCGACAGGCAAGTCGCTGATGACCACATCGCTTTCTTTGAGCATTTGTGGACGAACGGCATCTCCTTGGACAAAGCCAGCCTGCAAACCAATTACATCTGCCATGCTAGCCGCCAAATCAATCAGCAAATCATCCACTTCCATTCCCAAGTAATCCACCTTTTTATCAAGCGAGGTCAAGAAAGTAGCGCCCAAAATTCCCATCCCAGAACCCATTTCGAGGATCGTAATCTCCTTCTCTTTAAACAACTCTTCCACAATAAACACCAAAAGTAAAGCAATGGCATCTGGTGTAAACTGGTGATTGGCCTGTAGGGGCTCTGTCTGCCCAGCCTTCATCAAGAGAAACTGGTAGGTTTTGAGCCATTCTTCCTTGCGAAGCGCTAAACGCTTAAGGGCTTGATTATTCTCCTTGACCTGATTTAGCTCAGTCTCACCATCCAGATAGATGCTGTTTTGCTCCACCAGGGCGTCATAAAAATTGGTCGCCAAATCACTTTGGATGACTTGGACATTCTCTAGTAAATAGGTATATGCTTGTTCAATTTTTTCAAAATCCATATTCCTATCTTATCAAATTTCCCTTCTTTTTTCCATCCTTATAGAAAAATCACTCCCTAACTAGGCGAGTGATTTTGGAGCTACTGTTAAAAAGAGTTCTGAGTAATTTCCTTGAAACAAGTCTTCAGCGCTATAGAGGATCTGACTATGCACAGATGAAAAACCGTTCTCAATTAGCTGTTTTTCCAGTTCAGTCAATTCAAAGCCGTGATGGTTAGCCTCCGTCTTGGTAAAATCAGCAATAAGGAGTCGCCCATCTTCCTTCAAATACTGATGAAACAGTGAGAGAACTGCATCCAAATCAGGCATATGGTGAAGAACCCGACTAACAACAATGAGATCAAACTCTTTCTCCAAGGGATTTTCCAGTAAATCTTGCTCCAAAAACTGGATATTCTTGATTTCTTGCTGTTCCGCTTTCAAACGAGCTTGCTCCAGCATTTTCTCAGAAATGTCTACAAGAGTGACTGACTTAGCCTGCTTGGCTAGGGGCAAGGTTAAGAGCCCCGTCCCACCACCAAAATCCAGAATTTCTTTGTCTGATAGAAGATCAAGCTGTTTCTCAATAGCTTGATAAACCAAGTTTGCTAGGAAGATATTTTTAGGTGAATCAAAAGTTTCTGCTTTGTGGTTAAAATCATGTTTCATATTTTTAGTTTAGCACAAAGTAGCTTGATTGGCTAGAAATTCTCTTTCTTTTCAACCTTCTCTTCTGATTTTTTCTTCTCTGCTTGATTACTTGAATCAGTCACTACCTTTTCCTTTTTATCCGTTTTCTCTTCTTTGATTTTGACGGAAGGAAAGATGAATTCATATTGGCTCTTAGGCGTACGAACCGTCGTCACCAAGCTTGTTTTCTTGTTTTGATAGCTTACCTGACCTAGGTTAAAGGCCTGTTCCCCACTTTCTTGCTCAACCTTATCTTTGGTTCGTTTAGCCATAGCAAAAGCAACCAATTTCTCTTTATTCAAAGTATAGTCTTGATAGTGGGCGACTTGTCGGTTCAAGTAAAATTGCAACAAAAGACTAAAGATGGCTGCCATGGTGACTGCATAGAGGAGAACTCCTGCCTTAACTTTTTGCTTTTTCCACACGATAGATGAACTCCCTTTCTAAGCCTTTTTGAAACTGGAAACGAAAACGAACCACTTGATTTTCCTCTGTAATCTGTGCTGATTTGAGTCCATAAACCATGGGCTGATAGCCTCGTCCACTGGCATCGGTTTTCCGAAAATCATCTGATTTTGACTTGCCTATTGCAATTTCCTTGCCATCCTGCTTCATATAAATGCGGTTGCCTTCCACTTTTTCGAACTGCGAACGATCTAATTCTGCCTCCAGCTGGTCCACAAACAAGAGCCACTCTTTTTGCTCGCTTTGTTGCTGGTAGCGAACTTCTGAAATGAGGAGCTGACTCATGGCTTGAAAGAGAAGTAAGCTTCCACTGATGACAATGAGAGCAATCAGTGATTCCAACAAGGTGAAAGCATTGACCTTATGGCTCTTTGATAGCCAACAACTGTTCTGAACCATGATAAACCTCCAATCCCTTTTCACTAGAAAACACCTGAATCTCCACTCCGTTTATCTTTACCTGATTTTGACCTGTCTGCAAGGCCATCTTAGCTACCCTCAAGACTTCTTCCTTTTGCAAGATTTTTGCTTCTTCTTGCCTATTTTTTTGAATTTGTCCCAAAAGGAGCGTCGCGATGCTGGCAAAGATAGCTAGAGCCACTACTGCTTCCAGTAAAATCACTGCCCTAATTTTTTGTTTCCTTAATGCGTTTAATTTTTCCATTTCCTAGATATAATTGATAACGAATCGCTCCTTTGCTGGTCTGAAATTCAACCTTAGCCAGGGATGAATTTCCCCCAGCTCGGTCAAATGTGATACTTTGTCCTGATGGTGCCTGAATTCCTTTAGGAACGGTCAACTTTTGGCTGCCATTACTGATCGTCTGCCCATCTAAATTTAGACTAGTCTTTTGCTGACTAGCTACACTGCGTTTTTGTGTTTCCCGATAAAGTTCTTCAAACTCCATAAAGAAAATCTGCTCCCCTACCGCCTCAAAAGTGGACTGAACAGAGCCGGACAAGCCCAAGGCAAGGATACTCACAAGTCCCAAAATCAAGAGACTTTCAAGCATGGTAAAAGCCTTAATCTGCAACGGTTTGGCTGGTATTTTGTTTAGCATGGTATTCTTTATAAGCTTTAGCCTGTTCTTCCGTGATGCGCCCATCGTCTTGTAACTTGCTTAGGCTAGCTTCTTCATTCTTATCTAAGCTATAAAGTTCTGCCTGGCTTTCCACCACCTTAACAACAGCAGCTTTTCCTTTGTCATTGACTGCTTCTTTTTGCTTGGTCAGATTAGGTACAAAGAGTAATAGAAGCACGCTGATGATGAGCAAGACTACCAACATTTCCACAAGTGTAAAAGCTTTAACCTTAGCTTTTTTCAATAATGTCATCATTTTTTTCATGTTAAAAATTTACCTCCATATTTTGATACATAGGCATGAGCATTGCCGCATAAAGTAAAACGATAATCAGAGCCACAAAGATAAAAACCAGCGGTTGCACCAAATTCATGGTGCGGTTGACTCGGGTAAAAAAGGCTTCCCAAGTTTTTTCAGCATAGATTTCCAACTCACTACCCAGCTTGGACTTGACTTCCCCATACTCGATGATGAGACTCAACTCCTTCTTAAAGAAAGGATAGGTTCCTATCGTCTGAGAAAATTCGCGGCCATTTTGTAGGGATTGAGCTAAATCTTGACCGATTTCTTTAAAGAGCTGGGAACCTTGTTCCTGCATGATCTGAAAAATCTGCATCAGCTCCATCCCCTGCGAAATCATATTCCCCCACTCACGCGCATAATAGGCTGTCAAATAGGTCTGCACAAAGATTCCAAAGAAGGGAAGGCGTGCTAGGATAGAAAAAACTCTCATCTTAGAACTTCTTTTATAAAAAGTTAGTGCTAAAAGGACACCTACTGAAACAAGGCCTACCATTCCTAGAAAGATTTGTGGCAGATTGCCGATAATTTGGGTGGCAATATTGCTACTATCCAGTTGTGGTAGTAGATAGTTCCGTAGCCCCAGCATGATTAAAAGAAGAAATCCCAGCAAAATCAAAGGATAGGTCGCTACTTCAATTAGTTTTTTCTTGACCTTGGCCAGATTGTCTAGATACTCTTCTATCTTTCCCAAACTCAGGTGGAGATTCCCATGAACCTCAGCTAGGGATAACTGCGTGACAATGGCACTTGAAAACCCCAAACTTTCCATCATTTCTGAGAATGATTTTCCTTGAGACAAGCCCGTGCGCATCTGGGTCACACACTGCTTGTCCAACAAAGCACTCCTATCTAAAAAGGAGATGGTTTCCACCAGATGAAAACCGCTGGAAAAGAGATTGTTAAACAAGGTGATGATATTTTTTTGCTTAGCTGTAGCTAATTTTTTCCGTTTCAGCCTGAAGACTTGTGATATGTCCATCCTTAAGAAGCTGGTCAATCTGTTCATTCCAACTAGTTGGCTGGTGTTCTTGATAGTCTTTGTTTGCAAAGTCAACGATTCCTCCTCCCCCGATTAATCTTTGATAGCAGACTCCTTGTAGAACGACTGCCAACTCTTCCTCACTCACACCCAACTCCAGCAGGCGCTCATAAACACCTCGAATGCTCTTGGCATGGATGGTTGAAAAGACTGTCGCCCCTGTCAAACTGGCTCTGACTACTGCACGCGCCGTCTCGCTGTCCCGAATTTCTCCGATAATCAGGAGGTCTGGTCGATGACGTAAGGAAAGCTTAATCAGATTTTCATAGGTAAGCCCAATCGCTTCATTCAACTGCAATTGGAGCATGTCGTCCTGCTTGATTTCGACAGGATCTTCGATGGACATGACTTGTTGCCCCTTAAAAAGGGACTTAGCTAATTCGTGCATCAGGGTTGTTTTGCCACTTCCGACTGGACCAGCAAAGAGATAGAGACCACGTTGCCTGTACTGCTTGCCCAATTCATCAATATCCTGAAACCAAAAATGCAAATCCTGCTCCTCATCATGCAACAAGCGAATTACCAAACTCTCGTGCCCTCGATAATCGCCTACGGTAGATAGACGTAGAGATGCCATCTTCCGGTCATAGGCATAATCACAGGAACCAAGTTGACTACGTCGCTTTTCTCCAACATTCATACCCGCCACAAACTTAAAGTGACTGATGACAGCCGCAAACTTTTCAAAATCATAAGAGCCAATCTTGCATCGATCGTCTCCTACTCTCATATGAAGCTCATAGGCGTCTAACTTAGGGACAAAATAAATATCTTGCGCTCCTTTTTTCCGAGCTGAACGAATGATTTCCTGTGCAATTTCTTGAACCATACTTACCTCCTCACCTATACTATTCGCAAAGAGTTGGGGAAATAAAAAAAGCAACTCCAAAAAAGTTACTTTTTCTCTAATTTAATTTCATACGGCAAGAACGATGCCTTTCCTTACCTGTTTGTTTTTCATAGCCTGGGCGTAGTTTTTCATCTGGAATAACCTGCTCGTCCTGCAAAAGAGCCAAAGAATGGTATTGTTGTAAATACTCGTCACATTCATCACACCAGCGTTGGTCTTCTGGATCCCAAAAAATAGTCATCAAGTCACTTCTACTTTTATAAAGAGGGGATTCTTGTTCCAATCTAAACCAGCAAGTTTTGTAGTATTTGAGAGCATCATAATACTGGTCAAATTTCTTACTAGCTACAATATCTTCTTCCCAACCTTCTAAGAACCACCAAGGTTCAAAATCTCCATACATTTCTATAACACGATACATATTCATTCATTTCCTTTGTATCGTATATTATAACTAATTCCATTAAACAAGGAAAGAAATATGCTCATTTCTTAATTTTTTGATAAAAAATCCAGCCATCTGATGAATGACTGAATTTCTATTTGCTTATGTGATAAAAATTTTTCGTTTCCTAAGCTTCAGAAATGTCGTTTTCGATAATGACCTTGATGGCATGGTGATCTGCTGCCTTACTGAAGACTTCATAGGCTTTTTCAATTTCACTGAGTTTGAAATAATGAGTTACCAATTTTTCTGGTTCAATCTTATGACTTTCAAGTGCTTTCAACAATTGTGGAGTGGTATTTGTAGATACCAAACCAGTTGTTACATTGATGTTGCGAATCCAAAGTTTGTCTAAATCGAATTCAACTGGTTTACCATGCACACCACAGTTGGCAACTGTTCCGTCTATACCAATAATCTTTTGACAGAAATCAAATGTTGCAGGAATACCAACAGCTTCGATAGCAACATCCACACCACGTCCATCTGTCAAATCATAAATTTCTTTAATGGCTTTTTCAGGGTCTGAAGAATTAACCTTATGAGTTGCACCAAATGATACAGCAGTTTCCAAGCGGTTATCGTCTAAGTCCACCATAATCAATTTAGCTGGTGAGTAGAATTGAGCTGTCAAGAGAGCAGCCAATCCAACTGGACCTGAACCAATAATGGCTACACTACAACCAGGTTCTACTTTCCCTTTTAAGACACCAATTTCATACCCAGTAGGCAGAATGTCTGATAGCATAACCAAAGCTTCATCTGACAAATCTTCTGGAGTATGGTAAAGAGTGTTATCTGCATGAGGGACACGTAGATATTCAGCCTGCATACCATCAATCAGGTGACCGAAAATCCAGCCCCCTTCGTCTTCACAATGGGCATAAATTCCTTTTTTACAGTAGTAGCATTTACCACAGGCACAGACACAAGAAATCAAGACCTTGTCGCCTTTTTTGAAATTCGAAACTCCTTCTCCAACTTCTTCAACAATCCCAATCCCTTCGTGACCAAGAATGGTACCACTTTGGCAAGCGGGAACATCCCCTTTGATAATATGGAGGTCTGTTCCACAAATAGTGGTTTTTACGATACGCACAATAGCGTCTGTTGACTTGCGAATAACTGGTTTATCTACATCAACAAAAGAAGCAAGTCCTGGTTTAACATAAGTATAGGCTTTCATAAAGCAATCCTCCGTTTTTTTATTTGTACTATTTTTAATATAATTGTAAGCCTTTTCATTTGTTTGTTCAAGTCTTTTTGTGATTTTCTTAACTTTTTTATTTACCAGTAAAGTACCCTGCATAAAAAAGCAGAAGCTAATCTACTTTGAACCATAACAAAGAAAAAATTAAATACGTTAAGGCGAACTTTCTCTTAAAATAAAAGGACTAAACAAAGATTATACTACTAAGGAATGAAAAATATTCCTCTATATCATTAATAAACTAGGACGTCAAAAACAATGGAATTTTCAGGAAATTTCTATTCTAAAATTACGAATAATCTCTGCAATATTATCTAGGTTACAATATATATTAGACATTTTACTAACAATTTTTATAATAACTTTTGTCTTTAAGAGCATAATAACGGCCTTGCTTCTCACTTAACGAGATTCAAGACCGTTATTTAAGATTTTTATTTTACACTTGAAAAAGAAAGGTTTCTATTTTATAGTTCTATCTTCTGCTATCTGATTGTGTAGATGATGAACTTGATGTACTGCTTGAAGTATTACTTGAGCTTGGTGTAGATGAGAAACTACCAATAATACTTGACCAAGCATTTTGGTAATCTGCTTCACTTCCTCCAATAGCAAAGTGATAGCTTGTCGTAGGAGCTCCCGCCTTATTAGCCCAATAGCTCGTTACAGTAGCCCCTGAAAGATCCACTGTTTTTCCATTAACGGATACTTTGCCTGGCTTCTGTCCTGTAGATCTGAGGACCTGAGATTGGGTCACACTAGGATCAAGATTAAAGCGTTCATTGCCCCAAACACCAGGCTCAGCCTGTTGGATAGCATTGACCAAGTAAGCCATATATTTGGCATTTCGATAATGTCCAGCCCCCTTAGCCATTGGGCGGTTGTCATCATGCCCTAGCCAACCACCTAGAGTCAATCTTGGTGTTGACAGCATGAGCCACATATTTTCATCTTCATTGGTTGTACCGGTCTTACCAATCCAGTCTGCACGAGCTAAGCTTGAATTGATAGAAGCCAAATCCGTTTGGAAACTTGAAGTGATTCGAGATGAAATCACCTCACGAAGCAAACTCTGCATAATTGTTGCCGTTGCCTTCGAGTACACTTGAACTGGCTTGTCTTGAAATTCATAGATTACTCTACCATCAGATGATTCAATCTTAGAAATCACATGTTTCTGATGGTAGACACCATTATTGGCAATTGTTTGATAACCATTGGTATGCTGGGCGACTGTGACTTCAATACCGCCGCCCATAGGCAGACTTTCGATACCGTACTCCGGAATCTCGTAACCCATTTTCTCCATGTAGCCCTTGACATCAACACCCTTCTCACGAAGCATACGATAGGTCCAATAGGCTGGGATATTCCACGAATAGTTCAAGGCTTCACCTAGGGTCATCATGCCTGTACCTGGACTATTTACATACATAATAGGATTTCCATTAGAGAATTTTGTCGGATAATTAGACAAGATACTAGCGCTTCCCATCAAACCTTGGTCAATGGCAATACCGTAGGCCAATAAAGGCTTGGTTGTAGAGGCTGGCGAACGCTTGGTGTCGAAGGCGTGATTGTTTTGGTTAGTCTGGTAATTACGACCACCAACAAAACCTAGAACAGCCCCCGTTTTATTGTCCATCAAAACATTCCCTACTTCAGGCTGCCCAGTCGAATCATCTACCAAACGACCGTAGTTAGCAACTGCATTTTGCATGGCAGTATGGATTTTTTTATTGATTGTTGTCGTGATTTTATAGCCACCGTTACTTAGTTCCTGCTCCGCTCGCTCATGATAGGCCTTTTGAATCGCTTCCTTTTTCAACTCTTGGCTAGAAACATTGTCCTGCTGAACTAAATAATCATACATACGGTCTGTCGCTTCAGACATAGCAGTAAAGTAGAGATAATCCCTCGAAACAGCATTGATAGTTCCTGATGGCAAGAAGTCTTGTTTGAGATTATAATCCTTGTACTGATCGTATTCTTCCTGAGTCAGGGCACCCGTACGGTACATGTTGTAGAGAACATCCTTGGCCCGCTTCAAACCAAGCTCTAAGTCTTCATCACTCTTTAACTCTCCAGTATTTTCATAAGGAGAATAAGTAATCGGACTCTGTGGCAAACCTGCTAGGAAGGCAGCTTGGGGAATACTCAGCTTGTTGGCATCGATACCGAAAATTCCTTCAGCAGCTTGCTGGGCACCTGCAATATTCTGTCCTTTATGATTTCGACCAAAGGGAGCAACATTGAGATAGGTGGTCAAGATCTCATCCTTGCTCATGCTGCGTTCCAAGGCAAGGGCATCGACAATTTCTGTAGCCTTACGAGCCAAAGTAGGAGCATCTCCTACCACTTGTTGTTTGATTAACTGTTGGGTCAAGGTCGAGCCCCCGCTAGATGAGCCTAAACCTGCAAAGGTTCCCAAAGTCGCCCGAATCACAGCTTTGGGCACAACCCCATTATGTTCAAGAAAATGTTCGTCCTCAGTTGCAACGATAGCCTTTTTGAGATTGTCCGATATTTCCTCAGATGAAACAGAAGTTCGCAGTAGGTCACTCTCGATAGAAGCAATGACACTCCCATCTGCATAAACAATTTCTGAGATGGAAGAAATATTTTTAACCTGCTTGACCAAGTCCTCCGATTGGGGAACCTTGGCCTTGTCAAACAAAGCAACTCCATAACCAAGAGCTACACCAGCACCAAAAAGCCCACCGATAAAGCCTAGAATAAAGAGAGTATTCAGAATGCCCTTAATAGCAACTAAAATGCTACCTAGGATAGCCAGAACTTTCCCATCTGTCCCATCCGACTGCTTCTCTTCTGAGACTTTCTCTGATTTTTTATGATTTATTTTTGATTTTACTAGCTGGAAAAATTCCAGCATTTTTTGTTTTAATTCATTTAATTGATTTTGCATGGATTTCCTCACTGTAACTATTATACCATAAAAGGTAAACTTTCAATAAAATAGCCACTTTCTTCCCTATTCTACTAGGCTATTGCCCAAGTTTGTGATACAATAGGTAGAAACAATATTTTTAAAAAGGAGAAAAGACACATGCACATTTTTGATGAGCTAAAAGAGCGTGGTTTGATTTTTCAAACGACTGATGAAGAAGCTTTGCGTAGAGCCCTAGAAGAAGGTCAAGTTTCTTATTATACTGGCTACGATCCAACTGCTGACAGCCTTCACCTAGGCCATCTTGTCGCAATCTTGACAAGTCGTCGCTTGCAACTAGCAGGTCACAAACCTTATGCGCTCGTTGGCGGTGCTACAGGTCTCATTGGAGATCCGTCCTTCAAAGATGCTGAACGTAGTCTCCAAACAAAAGACACAGTAGATGGCTGGGTCAAGTCTATCCAAGGACAACTTTCTCGTTTTCTTGACTTTGAAAATGGCGAAAACAAGGCTGTCATGGTCAACAACTACGACTGGTTTGGCAGCATCAGCTTCATTGACTTCCTCCGTGATATCGGAAAATACTTCACTGTCAACTACATGATGAGCAAGGAGTCTGTGAAAAAACGGATTGAAACAGGGATTTCTTACACTGAGTTTGCCTACCAAATCATGCAAGGTTACGATTTCTTCGTCCTTAACCAAGACTACAACGTTACCCTTCAAATCGGTGGTTCTGACCAGTGGGGAAATATGACAGCTGGTACCGAATTGCTTCGTCGTAAGGCTGACAAGACTGGCCACGTTATCACTGTTCCATTGATCACAGATGCAACTGGTAAGAAATTTGGTAAATCAGAAGGAAACGCAGTCTGGCTCAATCCTGAAAAGACTTCCCCATACGAAATGTACCAATTCTGGATGAACGTTATGGACGCTGACGCTGTTCGCTTCTTGAAAATCTTTACTTTCTTGTCACTTGATGAGATTGAAGATATCCGCAAGCAGTTTGAAGCAGCTCCACACGAACGCTTGGCTCAAAAAGTCTTGGCTCGTGAAGTCGTAACACTTGTTCACGGCGAAGAAGCTTACAAAGAAGCCCTCAACATCACTGAGCAACTCTTTGCAGGAAACATCAAAAACCTTTCTGTCAAAGAGCTCAAACAAGGACTTCGTGGAGTACCAAACTACCAAGTACAAGCAGACGAAAACCACAATATCGTGGAACTCCTCGTGGCATCTGGTGTGGTCAACTCAAAACGCCAAGCCCGTGAAGACGTCCAAAACGGAGCTATCTACGTCAACGGTGACCGCATCCAAGACCTTGACTATGTCTTGAGTGACGCTGATAAGTTAGAGAACGAACTGACTGTTATCCGTCGCGGCAAGAAGAAATATTTTGTATTGACTTACTAAACTGTTCAACATTTACCTATAAAAAAGGAGTTAACCTCGAGAAAGGTAACTCCTTTTTGTTGTTGATAACCACATCTATCTAGCCTTAATAGACAGGCTACGCAGGACTATGCGCAAGGTTGTTAGATTATGTAAGATAGAGAGATTTGAAGGACTGAGCCAATTAAATAAGCCAAAGCCAATCAAACTACTATTTACTACAACGGTATCTTGAATATTCTTCTTGATGAGTGTTTGCAAAGATGATGATAGCCAATCCAACTCTTGGAAGAAATCCAAACGATTATCTAACAATAAGATATCGCTCATCTGCTTAGAAATATCTGCACTCTCATTCATCACCACACCGATATCTGATAGGGTTAGAGCAGCTGAGTCATTCAAGCCATCTCCAACCATCAAAATAGTGTGACCTGCTTTCTGCAGTTCCTCTACTAGCTCAAATTTCCCATCAGGTTTCAAGTCTGTATAGACCTGATCAAAGGGCAAATCTTTGACTAATTCCTCTGTTCTAACCAAGGTGTCCCCTGTTGCCAGAATCAATTTTTTCCCTTGTGCCTTAAGTTTCTCCAAGGCTGCTTTTGCTTCTTTTCTCAACGGAGTATGAATACAGAACATTCCAATCAATTCATTCTGATAAGCCAAGAATAAGAGATTATAGTGACTCTTGTACTCTTCAATTAAAGCATTTTGTTCTGAACTGATATGAATTTGCTCATCCTGCATCAAAACATAATTCCCAATAAGAACTGGTTGCCCATCTATATGAGATTTGATCCCCTTGCTTGCGATATATTGGAGTTTCCCATGCATTTCCTCATGTTCAATTCCCTCTATCTCAGCTTGCTTGACGATAGCATTAGCAATAGGATGATAAATGTGTTCCTCAAGACAGGCACTGATTCTGAGAATATCTTCCTCACTATAGTCCCCAAAAGGTAACACCTTTTCAACTATAGGATAGCTAGTTGTGATTGTTCCCGTCTTATCAAACAAGAAAGTATCAACTTCCAGATATTTCTCCAGAACATCCCCATCCTTAATCACCATTTCACGGTTCAACCCCTCCTTGATAGCTGTCAAATAAGCTACAGGAGTAGAGATTTTCAAAGCGCAGGAGAAATCGACCAATAGGAAAGAAATAGCCTTAGAAAAAGAACCTGTTAATAGGTAAGTCAGACCAGCCCCCAAGAAATTATATTTGACGACCTTATCCGCCATCTTGATGAAATAGCGTTGTTTCGTTTTCTTGTTTTCTTCAGATTTCTTCATCAACTCAATCAGCTGTAAAATCCGGCTGTTCATCTGATTATCGGTTACACGAATGCGTAACTCTCCAGTTTCCAATACTGTATTTGCACAAACCAAATCAGACTCTCTTTTTTCAACTGGAAAACTCTCTCCTGTCAAGGAACTTTCGTTGACCATACCTAAACCTGAAACTACTTGTCCATCAAACAGAATTTCATTTCCTTGAGATAGGACCAAGACATCTCCTATTTGAACATCGGAACTCTTGATACTAACAACCGTATCCCCCTGTACTAGAAATACATCGCTCTCTTTTGCAAGAAGGCTTTGTTCTAAATCTGTTGCAGTTTTTTTCAAGGACCACTGATCTAAATGATTCCCCAAATCAAGCATAAACATGATATTGCTAGCTGTCTTGGATTGGTTCATAAACAAGGACAATAAAATCGCCGAACAGTCCAAGACCTCCATCGTTAGTTCCTTACGCGCTAGTGTTTGATAGGCTTCTCTAATATAGCCAAAAGCCTGATAACAAGTCCATATATAGCGAATAGGAGACGGTACAAAACTACGAAAAAGTATACGCTTAATCGCTGCACCTGAAACAATAGAATAAGCACTCTCTTCTCTACGAATGGGAAGAGTCATCAACTCAGAAACTTTCCCTTTATCAATTCTTTTTAAAAAGGCTTCTGCATTATCTAATACAGAAAAGCCTTCTTTTATGCGTAGAGTAAAGTGCTGTTGATCCATGTAAAACTGGATAGACTCAATCCCCTTTTCATCTCTCGCCAAGGAACGAAGATAGTCTTGAATATCCAAGGTGAGTGAAAAAGAAGATGATAGTCGGATATGTTGGTATCCTCTATGTAGCACTTTAAAAGACATATTATTCCCCTATAAGGCTATCTAATTGCTCTTCTTTTTTCTCTTGCTCGTACAAATATTTGGCATCTTGCAAGACATCGTCTCCATGTTGCTTCACAACAGAAACAGATGCATCTAGCTCGTCTTTTAACTTATAAGCCTTAGCCAAAGCTTTAGAATAACCTTTTTTAGCTTCCTTACTTGCCAAGATTTTCAAACCAAGGGTACCAAATGCGACACCACCCAAAAAGAGTGATGATTTTTTCGCAACTTTTGCGACGGTTAATACTTCTTTTAACATACTTATTTCCTCCTTATCATTATTATATAGCAATTTAGATATAAAAGCAATGTCATTTCATAAATTGGAGAATTATACTCAATGAAAATCAAAGAGCAAACTAGGAAACTAGCCGCAGGCTGTACTTGAGTACGGCAAGGCGACGTTGACGTGGTTTGAATTTGATTTTCGAAGAGTATTAGTTTTATTTCTACTGAATCTCCCATCTACTTATTCCTAAAGTTGCTTTCATTTGCCTCTTTTGATACACTTAAACTATGAATACAAATCTCAAACCCAAACTTCAGCGTTTTGCTTCTGCGACTACCTTTGCCTGTCCTATCTGTCAAGAAAATCTGACTCTGGTAGAGAGTAGTCTCAAATGTAGCAATCGCCATTCTTTTGACTTGGCGAAATTCGGCTATGTCAATCTAGCCCCTCAAATCAAGCAATCTGCTAACTATGACAAGGAAAATTTTCAAAACCGTCAACAAATCCTAGAAGCCGGCTTTTATCAAGCTATTCTAGAGGCCGTCTCTGATTTACTTTCAAACTCAAAAAATGCCAAAACAATTTTAGATATCGGCTGTGGTGAAGGATTCTATTCTCGCAAACTCCAAGAAAGGCATCCTGACAAAACCTTCTATGCCTTTGATATTTCCAAAGATTCCGTCCAAATCGCTGCCAAGAGCGAACCCAACTGGGCAGTCAATTGGTTCGTTGGCGACCTAGCTCGTCTTCCTATAAAAGACGCCAGCATGGATATCTTACTTGATATCTTTTCCCCTGCCAATTACGGAGAATTTCGTCGCGTTTTATCCAAAGACGGTATCTTGATAAAGGTCATTCCAACTAAAAATCACCTCAAGGAAATCCGTCAGAAGGTACAAGACCAGCTGACAAACAAGGACTATTCCAACCAAGATATCAAAAATCATTTCCAAGAACACTTTACCATCCTATCTAGTCAAACTGCCTCTCTGACTAAAACTATCACAGCAGAGCAGCTCCAAGCCCTACTCAGTATGACTCCTCTCCTCTTTCACATTGACCAGAGCAAGATTGACTGGAGCCAACTGACAGAGATTACCATTGAGGCTGAGATTCTGGTTGGGAAAGTACTCTAATTGACACAAAAAACCGCATTTCAAGAAAATCTGCGGTTTTAAATTTCAATTTTTAAACTATCTATCCCAAAAGTCTAAAACATTTAAAGCTTTTAGCTTCTCCATTTATTTTCGATTCGAAATAAAAAACTTATCAATAAATAGCAAGTGAAATAAGGCAAGTGTAATTCCCGATAAGCACCCATGATAAGAGATTTCTTGATGGGTAAGGGGGTAAAGATTACTATTACCCGCCAAGAGGCATGTTAAAATAACAAATAGAATCCAAAATAAATCCGTCCATTTATATTTTGAAAAATATTTTTTCCACATAAGAACACCTTCTTTCCTATAATCATATTATAACACTTTATGTAAGCGGATACAAGAGATATAAGGTAATCAACTACAAAGAAATATAAGGCTGAAGACAGTGAAAACCAGCATTTCTAAGCCTTCACTGCATCTAGAATTTCTCTATTTTTAGACAGAATTAACCAAAATCCACGGCATTCAAAAAAGCGAATTTCAATCGAAATTCGCTTTATAGGAAAGTGTATTAGTATAAATCTTGTAACTTAGTTCAAGTGCCAGATTTCTTCGTTATACTGAGCGATTGTACGGTCAGATGAGAAGAATCCTGCTTTAGAAATGTTTACGATAACTTTATCCAACCATGCGTCACGGTCTTCGTAGTCAGCCAACATTTGCTCTTTCACTTTGATGTAGTCTTCCAAGTCAAGAAGAGTCATGAACCAGTCTTTGTTGATCAATTCATTGTAAAGACGTTCCAAGCGCTCTTTGTTTCCAGCTGCAAGAACTGCATCGCTAACGATGAAGTCAACCAATGGTTTGATAGCTTCACGAGCGTAGAATTCGCTTGATTTGTAAGCTGCTTTTTCGTAAAGGTCGATAACAGTTTCTGAATCTTCACCAAAGATGTAGATATTTTCGTCTCCAACCAACTCAGCGATTTCCACGTTAGCACCGTCCATAGTACCAAGAGTCAAAGCTCCGTTCAACATGAATTTCATGTTACCAGTACCTGAAGCTTCTTTAGAAGCAAGTGAGATTTGTTCTGAGATATCACATGCTGGGATAAGGAAGCTTGCTGCAGTAACGTTATAGTTTTCAACCATAACTACTTGCAAGTGTGGAGCTACTGCTGGATCGTTAGCAATAACTTCTGACATGCAAAGGATCAAGTGGATGATGTCTTGAGCGATTGTGTAGGCTGGAGCTGCTTTACCACCAAAGAAGATTGTGATTGGGCGAGCAGGGATGTTACCAGCTTTGATGTCAAGGTATTTGTGGATCACGTACAAAGCGTTCATTTGTTGGCGTTTGTACTCGTGAAGACGTTTGATTTGGATATCAAAGATAGAGTTTGTATTGATTTCCACACCTTGGTGTTCTTTCAAGTGACGAGCCAATTTACGTTTGTTGTGAGCCTTGATGCTTTCCAATTTTTCTTTGACAGCTGCTTTGTCTTCATAAGACAAGAGTTTTTCAAGCTCATCTGCTTCATGGTGCCAACCTTCTCCAATAATCTCATCCAAGTAGTGAGATAGTCTTGGGTTAGCATGCATGAGCCAACGACGGAAAGTGATACCGTTTGTTTTGTTGTTGAATTTTTCTGGGTAAAGGTCGTAGAAGGCTTTCAATTCAGAGTTCTTCAAGATTTCAGTGTGGAGCGCTGCTACCCCGTTAACGCTGTATCCGTAGTGGATATCCATGTGAGCCATGTGAACACGTCCGCTCTCATCGATGATTTGAACAGCTGGATCTTTGTATTCTGCTTTCACGCGACGATCCAATTCTTCGATGATTGGTACCAAGTGAGGAACCACTTCTTGCAAGAATTCAAGAGGCCATTTTTCAAGAGCTTCAGCAAGGATTGTGTGGTTAGTGTAGGCAGTCATGTTACGAACGATTGAGATTGCTTCGTCAAGTTCAATACCACGTGCAGTCAAAAGACGGATCAATTCAGGAATAACCATTGATGGGTGAGTATCGTTGATTTGTACAACCGCGTAGTCAGCAAGGTCATGCAAGTTGCTTCCTTTTTCGATTGCTTCGTCGATGATCAATTGCGCACCGTTTGAAACCATGAAGTATTGTTGGAAGATACGGAGCAATTCACCTTGACGGTCACTATCATCTGGGTAAAGGAAAAGAGTCAAGTTGTGAGCGATGTCCGTCTTGTCAAAGTTGATACCGTCTTTAATGATTGAAGAGTCAACTGAATCCAAGTCAAACAAACGCAAGCGGTTCTTAGTTTCTGTCTTGTAACCAGGTACATCGATATCGTAAAGAGTTGATGTCAATGTGAAGTGAGCAAATGGCACTTGGTAGCTACGGCTTGAGCGAACCAACCAGTTTTGCTCTGTCAGCCATGCGTTTGGAATTGTTTCTTGTTGGTTATTTTTAAGAACTTGTTGGAAAAGACCGTAGTGGTAGTTAAGACCAACACCGTCACCGTTCAAACCAAGAGTAGCAATTGAGTCGATAAAGCAGGCAGCCAAACGTCCCAAACCACCATTACCAAGAGATGGTTCCAATTCAACTTCTTCAACTTCGATCAAGTCTTTACCTGCAGCTGCAAGTTCTTTTTTAACATCGTCGTAAAGACCAAGGTTGATCAAGTTGTTTGACAAAAGTTTACCAATCAAGAACTCAGCTGAGATGTAGTAAACTTTTTTCTTACCAGTGTTAACTGGCTTTTGACTACTTGCAAGCTTGCTGTAGTTAAGAAGAGCCAGATAAAGCTCTTCATTGCTACATTCTGCAATGGTTTTATTGTAACGATTTTGTACAAATTCTTGTAGTGATAACATGTTTAAGGTGTCTCCTGATATTGTATTATTTCTTTAATTCCACCAAATTTTCATTGATTCGGCGATAGATTGTTGTCAAGTCAAGCAAGCCTTCCTCGACAGCTGGTGTCAATTGATCTTCAGTCATACGCCAAGACCAGTTTCCACCAAGAGTAGATGGGAAGTTCATACGAGCTGCCTCATCCAATTCTAGCAAATCTTGCATAGTTGCAATTGCCATGAAGCTAACTGATGAAAAGACTGTACGAAGCATAGCATGTGGCACTGTTTCGTATTCTTTACGGTTAGTGTAGCGAGCCATGTATTCACGAGTCGCATCATCGATCTCGTTACGGTACCAACCAAGGACCGTATTGTTATCGTGTGTTCCTGTGTACATAACTGAGTTAGCAGGTGCCAAGTGTGGGCTATCGATGCTTTCGTCTTCTGGGTTGAAGGCAAATTGAAGAATCTTCATTCCTGGGAAGCCCGTACGTTCACGCAATTCGATAACTTCGTCTGTCATGAAACCAAGATCTTCTGCGATGATGTTTAACTCACCAAGTTCTTCCTTAACGGCTGCAAAAAGCTTGTAGCCAGGACCTTTCACCCACTCACCAGGTGCTGCTGTATCAGAACCAGCAGGGATTTCCCAGTAAGATTCGAAACCACGGAAGTGGTCGATACGAACGATATCGTAGATTTTGAAGCTTTCACGCAAGCGTTCAATCCACCATTTGTAACCATCTTTGTCCATTGCTTCCCAGTCATAGATTGGGTTACCCCAAAGCTGACCAGTTGCAGAAAACTCATCTGGTGGGCATCCTGCGATGCAAGTTGCTTTACCGTTGACATCTGTCTTGAAGAGATGTGGATTTGCCCACATATCGCTTGAATCTTCCGCTACGTAGATTGGCATGTCCCCAACGATTTCGATGTGGTTGTCGTTAGCGTAAGCTTTCAATTTCAACCATTGTTGGAAGAAGAAGTATTGAGTCACACGGTGGTAAACCAACTTGTCTGCCAATTGCTCACGGTAGCTTTCAAGTGCTGAAGCTTTACGAGCACGAGCATCTGCATCTGGCCATTCAGTCCAAGCAAGATTGTCAAAATGCTCTTTGATAGCCATATACTCTGCAAAGAGTTCAAGCCATGATTGGTTGTCTTGAGCAAATTTCTCAAAATCTTTAACATCTCCTACTTCCAAGAAACGTTTTACCGCTTTTTCTAAAAGAGGACGACGTGCATAGTAGATTTTAGCATAGTCAACTTCAGACGCATCGCTACCAAAGTCAACCCCTTCAAGGTCACTTGCTTGCAACAAGCCTTGCTCTACCAAGATATCCAAATCGATAAAATGAGTATTTCCTGCAAAAGCTGAGAAAGATTGGTAAGGAGAATCTCCGTAACTAGTTGTTCCTAGTGGAAGGATTTGCCAGTAACGTTGTTTTGTGCGAACCAAGAAATCAACGAAGTCGTAAGCACTTTTACCAAATGATCCGATTCCGTATGCCCCTGGAAGAGAAGAAATGTGCATCAACACACCACTTTGACGTTTTTTCATAATAAGCACCTCATGTGTTTATAGTTAGATATTACATTTTTATGAACGCAAACGTTTGCGCTATTACTAGTATAGCTTATTTTCTTGATAAATGCAAGCGGTTTTAGATAACTTTTTTTATTATTTTTTAAAAAATTTTTCTTCTTACTCGTATATATATTCTTTCAGGAAACAAACAAAATAGGAATAAGGGTTTCACTTATCTCATTAAGCAAAAATAAAGCGAGTATCCTCTCTGGTTTCCATTTGTAAATTAGGCAATCGTTTTCTCAACTTTTTTTAAATTTAAAACAAAACGGATTTTTGGGATTTTCTACTATTATATGACGATGAAGCGTTTACTTTTTTCACAATTTTTTAAAAAATTTTTACAAAAAACACTTGCAACCGCTTTCCGATTGTGCTATACTAGTCCCATAAAGGAAAACGTTTGCGTTTCCTCATTATAAAATTTGTTATTCTTTAGGAGGAATACACTATGTCATCTAAATTCATGAAGAGCGCTGCTGTGCTTGGAACTGTTACACTTGCTAGCTTGCTTTTGGTAGCTTGCGGAAGCAAAACTGCTGATAAGCCTGCTGATTCTGGTTCATCTGAAGCCAAAGAACTCACTTTCTACGTTGAAGACCAATATAAAGCCTTTGCTGAATCAGCTGCAAAAGCTTACGAAAAAGAAGCTGGCGTAAAAGTTACCATCAAAACAGGAGACCAAATGGGTGGGCTTGACAAACTTTCTCTTGACAACCAATCAGGTCAAGCTGCTGACGTTATGATGGCTCCATACGACCGTGTAGGTAGCCTTGGTACTGACGGACAACTTTCAGAAGTTAAATTGAGCGACGGCGCTAAAACAGATGATAAAACTAAATCTCTTGTAACAGCTGCTGATGGTAAAGTTTACGGTGCTCCTGCTGTTATCGAGTCACTTGTTATGTACTACAACAAAGACTTGGTAAAAGAAGCTCCAAAAACTTTTGCTGACTTAGAAAACCTTGCTAAAGATAGCAAATATGCCTTCGCTGGAGAAGATGGAAAAACTTCTGCTTTCCTAGCTGACTGGACAAACTTCTACTATGCATATGGACTTCTTGCTGGTAACGGTGCTTACGTATTCGGACAAAACGGTAAAGACGCCAAAGATATCGGTCTTGCAAACGACGGTTCTATCGCAGGTATCAACTACGCTAAATCTTGGTATGAAAAATGGCCTAAAGGTATGCAAGATACTGAAGGTGCTGGCAACTTAATCCAAACTCAATTCCAAGAAGGTAAAACAGCTGCTATCATCGACGGACCTTGGAAAGCTCAAGCCTTTAAAGATGCTAAAGTAAACTACGGTGTTGCAACTATCCCAACTCTTCCAAATGGAAAAGAATATGCTGCATTCGGTGGTGGTAAAGCTTGGATCATCCCATCAAGCACTAAGAACCTTGAAGGCGCTCAAAAATTTGTAGACTTCCTTGTTTCAACTGAAGAACAAAAAGCCTTCTACGATACAACTAACGAAATCCCAGCTAACACTGAAGCTCGTACATATGCTGAAGGTAAAAATGATGAGTTGACAACAGCTGTTATCAAACAGTTCAAGAACGCTCAACCAATGCCAAACATCTCTCAAATGTCTGCAGTTTGGGATCCAGCGAAAACTATGCTCTTTGATGCTGTAAGTGGTAAGAAAGATGCGAAAACAGCTGCTAACGACGCTGTAACATTGATCAAAGAAACAATCAAACAAAAATTTGGTGAATAAAAAATTTGTTCAAGGGGGGTGGAAATCAAATCCCCCTTTGAATTTATCAATCAAAAACATATATAGTTTAGGTTTTAATTAGAAACCAGTATCCTATGAAAGGAGTTATTATGGAAAAGCAACAACCTAGTAAAGCAGCTCTGCTGTCTATCATTCCTGGGTTAGGACAGATTTACAATAAACAAAAAGCCAAAGGTTTTATCTTCCTTGGTGTAACCATCGTATTCGTCCTTTACTTCCTAGCACTTGCAGCCCCTGAATTGAGTAATCTCATCACTCTTGGTGACAAACCAGGTCGTGACAATTCCCTCTTTATGCTGATTCGTGGTGCCTTCCATTTAATCTTTGTAGTTGTTTATGTACTCTTTTATTTCGCAAATATCAAAGATGCACATACAACTGCCAAACACATTAACAATGGCATACCAGTAGCACTTACCTTTAAAGAAATGGTCAAAGGAATCTATGAAAATGGCTTCCCTTACCTCTTGATCATTCCATCTTATGTTGCCATGACTTTTGCGATCATCTTCCCAGTTATCGTAACCTTGATGATCGCCTTTACCAACTACGACTTCCAACACTTGCCACCAAACAAATTGTTGGACTGGGTTGGTTTGACCAACTTTACGAACATCTGGAGTTTGAGTACCTTCCGTTCTGCCTTTGGTGCCGTTCTTTCTTGGACTATCATCTGGGCTTTGGCTGCCTCAACTTTACAGATCGTCATCGGTATCTTCACAGCTATCATTGCTAACCAACCATTTATCAAAGGAAAACGTATCTTTGGTGTTATTTTCCTTCTTCCTTGGGCTGTTCCAGCCTTCATCACTATCTTGACATTCTCAAATATGTTTAACGATAGTGTCGGAGCCATCAACACTCAAGTATTGCCAATCTTAGCTAAATTCCTTCCTTTCCTTGATGGTACTCTTATTCCTTGGAAAACAGACCCAACTTGGACTAAGATTGCCTTGATTATGATGCAGGGTTGGCTTGGATTCCCATACATCTACGTTTTGACTTTAGGTATCTTACAATCTATCCCTAACGACCTTTACGAAGCAGCTTATATTGACGGTGCTAATGCTTGGCAAAAATTCCGCAACATCACTTTCCCAATGATCTTGGCTGTTGCTGCACCTACTTTGATTAGCCAATACACCTTCAACTTTAACAACTTCTCTATCATGTACCTCTTCAATGGTGGAGGTCCTGGTAGTGTCGGAGGGGGAGCTGGTTCAACTGATATCTTGATCTCATGGATCTACCGTTTGACAACAGGTACATCTCCTCAATACTCAATGGCGGCTGCTGTTACCTTGATTATCTCTATCATTGTCATCTCAATCTCTATGATCGCATTCAAGAAACTACACGCATTTGATATGGAGGACGTCTAAGATGAATAACTCAATTAAACTCAAACGTAGACTGACTCAAACCCTTACTTACCTCTACTTGATTGGTCTATCAATCGTGATTATCTATCCACTGTTGATTACCATCATGTCAGCCTTTAAAGCAGGTAACGTCGCAGCCTTTAAACTTGATACTAACATCGACTTCAATTTTGATAACTTTAAAGGACTCTTTACTGAAACTCTATACGGTACTTGGTATCTCAATACCTTGATCATCGCCTTGGTTACCATGGCGGTTCAAACAAGTATCATCGTACTTGCTGGTTATGCCTACAGCCGTTACAACTTCTTGGCTCGTAAACAAAGTTTGGTCTTCTTCTTGATTATCCAAATGGTGCCAACCATGGCCGCTTTGACAGCCTTCTTCGTTATGGCGCTTATGTTGAACGCCCTTAACCACAGCTGGTTCCTCATCTTCCTATACGTTGGTGGTGGTATCCCGATGAATGCTTGGCTCATGAAAGGCTACTTCGATACAGTGCCAATGTCTCTAGACGAATCTGCAAAACTAGACGGTGCAGGACACTTCCGTCGCTTCTGGCAAATTGTTCTTCCACTTGTTCGCCCAATGGTTGCCGTACAAGCTCTCTGGGCCTTCATGGGACCTTTCGGGGACTACATCCTCTCTAGTTTCTTGCTTCGTGAGAAAGAATACTTTACTGTTGCCGTTGGTCTCCAAACCTTCGTCAACAATGCGAAGAACTTGAAGATTGCCTACTTCTCAGCAGGTGCTATCCTCATCGCCCTTCCAATCTGTATTCTCTTCTTCTTCCTACAAAAGAACTTTGTTTCAGGACTTACAAGTGGTGGCGACAAGGGATAATATATCCCCGCCACCCTTTTCTTATTGCTACAAAATATATACTAACAACAAGCAATTTTTCTCCTAGACTTGAAATAAAGCACATTTCTCTATATAATAATACTCATATAGAAAACACCTTTTAGAAAGATACAAATGCTTCCATATCCATTTTCATATTTTTCAAGTATTTGGGGATTTCGTAGGCCCCTGTCCAAACGTTTCGGACTCAACTGGTTTCAGCTTCTCTTTACCAGTATCTTCCTTATCAGCTTGTCTATGGTACCTATTGCCATCCAAAATAGCTCACAGGATACTTATCCGCTAGAAACCTTTATCGATAATGTCTATGAACCATTGACAGATGAGGTTGTCCAGGATCTCTCTGAACACGCTACAATTATTGATGGCAAATTAACTTATACTGGAACAGCTAGTCAAACGCCTTCTATTGTGATCGGTCCAAATCAAAGCAAGGAATTACCTAAAGACTTGCAACTGCATTTCGATACAAAAGAACTGGTCATCAGCAAGGAAGGGAAGGAACTGACCCGCATCTCTTACCAAGCCATTCAGACTGAGAGTTTCAAAAGTAAAGACAGCTTGACCCAAGCCATTTCTAAAGACTGGTACCAGCAGAATCGTGTCTATATCAGTCTCTTTCTAGTTCTCGGTGCGAGCTTCCTCTTTGGTTTGAATTTCTTTATCGTCTCTATAGGAGCGAGTCTTCTCCTCTATATCACTAAGAAATCACGCCTCTTTTCATTTAGGACCTTTAAAGAGTGCTACCATTTTATCTTGAACTGTTTAGGATTACCAACTCTGATTACACTTATTTTGGGATTATTTGGCCAAAATATGACAACCCTCATTACTGTACAAAACATTCTTTTTGTTCTATATCTGGTCACTATTTTTTATAAAACGCATTTCCGTGATCCAGATTATCATAAATAGGAGATTTTTATGCCCGTTACGATTAAAGATGTGGCCAAGGCTGCTGGTGTTTCACCTTCAACCGTAACCCGTGTTATTCAAAATAAATCAACCATTAGCGACGAAACTAAAAAACGCGTTCGCAAGGCTATGAAGGAGCTCAATTACCACCCCAACCTCAACGCTCGTAGCTTGGTAAGTAGTTATACCCAAGTTATCGGCTTGGTCCTTCCTGACGACTCAGACGCCTTCTATCAAAATCCCTTCTTCCCATCTGTCCTCCGTGGTATCGCTCAGGTCGCTTCTGAAAACCACTATGCTATTCAGATTGCAACAGGTAAAGATGAAAAAGAGCGACTTAAAGCGATTTCACAGATGGTTTACGGTAAACGTGTGGATGGTTTGATCTTCCTTTATGCCGAAGAGGAAGATCCCTTGGTCAAACTGGTCGCTGATGAGCAGTTTCCCTTCCTCATCCTAGGAAAATCCATTTCACCCTTTATCCCTCTTGTTGACAACGACAATGTCCAAGCTGGTTTTGATGCAACCGAATATTTCATCAAAAAAGGTTGCAAACGAATTGCCTTCATTGGAGGTGCTAAGAAACTCTTCGTTACACAAGACCGTCTAACTGGTTACGAATCCGCACTCAAACAACACCAACTGCCTATTGACGGAAATTTGACCTATTTTGCAACGGAGTTCCTGGAAGAAAAAGGGTATCAATTTAGTAAACTCCTTTTTCAGCATGATCCACAGATTGATGCTATCATTACAACCGATAGTCTCCTAGCCGAAGGGGTCTGTGACTATATCGCTAAGCATCAACTGGATGTCCCTGTTCTCAGCTTCGATTCGGTCAATCCCAAGCTCAACTTGGCGGCCTATGTTGATATCAATAGCTTAGAACTTGGTCGTGTTTCTCTTGAAACTATCCTCCAGATTATCAACGATGCTAAAAGCAATAAGCAAATTTGTTACCGTCAGTTAATTGCCCACAAAATTATCGAAAAATAAAAACCAGCTCGAGCTGGTTTTTTTGATCACTAATTATCTGTTTCAACGAACCGTCCCAAAATATGAACATTCTCCGAGACAGAGACAAAGGCGCTTGGATCCACCTGTTTCATAATCTGTTTAAATTCATTAAACTCTGCACGTGTAATGACAGTGATTAAAACTGCCTTTCTTTCGTGATTATAGGTTCCTTCTGCATCGTGGATCATGGTTGCACCGCGGTGCAATTTTTTATGGATTTTTTCAATTACCTTCTCTGGATGATTGGTCACAATCATGGCCTGCATCCGTTTTTGCTTGGTAAAGACAGCGTCTGTGACACGGCTAGAGACAAAGATGGTAATCATAGAGTAGAGAGCGTATTCCCAACCAAAGGTCAAGCCTGCTATCAGCATGATAGTCCCATTGACCAAGAAAGAAATACTACCGACATTCCTCCCTGTTTTCTTGCGAATGGTCAGGCTGACGATATCCGTTCCCCCACTGGAGATATTGTTTCGAAGAGCAAAACCAATCCCCAAGCCCATGACAACACCCCCAAAAAGGGCATTGATAATGGGATCCTCCGTCAAGGTTGCCACAGGGACAAACTGGATAAAGAAGGAACTCATGGATACTGTGATAAAGGTAAAGACGGTGAACTTATGGCCAATCTGATACCAAGCCAAGACCATCAAAGGAAAATTAATGGCGTAGAAGGTTAGCGAAATCGGGATATGAAAACCAAACCAATGATTACTCAAGGCAGAGATAATCTGTGCCAGACCTGTCGCACCACTCGAATACACATGCCCTGGTTGGAAAAAGAAATTGACCGCTACTGCTGATAAAAAACCATAGACCAGAGAGGCCGAAATCTTCTCATCATATTTTTCCCGAGAGATGCTTTGTAAGACACGTAAAATTTTTATCTGATAAGCAAAGCGGCGCAGATAATAGCGCCACCGCTTAATTCGTTTTGCTTGTTTCATCTTCTTCTACTTGTAAGCTGAGTTCCTCTAGTTGTTTGAGAGCTACTGTTGAAGGAGCTTGTGTCATTGGGTCAGTTGCCTTGTTGTTCTTAGGGAAGGCAATAACTTCACGAATATTTTCTTCTCCTGCTAAGAGCATGACAAAGCGGTCAAGCCCGATAGCCAAGCCACCGTGTGGTGGGAAACCATAGTCCATGGCTTCAAGAAGGAAGCCAAACTGGTCATTTGCTTCTTCTGCTGAGAAACCAAGAGCCTTGAACATGCGTTCTTGAAGGTCTTTTTGGTTGATACGAAGGCTACCACCACCAAGCTCATAACCGTTCAAGACGATATCGTAAGCAATGGCACGAACCTTAGCCAAATCGCCTTCTAATTCATGAGTAGTCTCTTCCTGTGGAAGAGTAAACGGATGGTGGGCGCTCATGTAGCGACCTTCTTCTTCAGACCATTCAAACATTGGCCAGTCAACCACCCAAAGGAAGTTGAATTTATCATTATCAATCAAACCAAGCTCTTTGGCAATACGTCCACGAAGGGCACCAAGCGTTGCATTAGCCACTTCAAGCGTATCCGCCACAAAGAGAACCAAGTCCTTATCTTCAAGAGCAAGCGCTGTTGTCAATTCTGCTTGGATGCTAGTCAAGAACTTGGCAACTGGTCCGTTTAATTCTCCATCAACCACCTTGACCCAAGCAAGACCTTTGGCACCATACTGTTTGGCTACTTCGGTCATCTTGTCGATGTCTTTACGTGAATAGTTGTCCGCAGCTCCTTTGACCACAATTGCTTTTACAGCAGGTGCTTCTGAAAAGACTTTAAAGTCTACACCTTTGACTACTGCTGTCAGGTCCTGAAGCAACATGTCAAAACGGGTATCTGGCTTGTCAGAACCGTAAAGAGCCATAGCATCATCATATTTCATACGAGGAAATGGAAGCGTCACTTCGATGCCTTTAGTTTCTTTCATCACGCGCGCAATCAAACCTTCTGTGATATCTTGGATTTCTTGCTCAGTAAGGAAAGATGTTTCCAAGTCAACCTGTGTGAACTCAGGCTGGCGGTCACCACGCAAGTCCTCGTCACGGAAACATTTAACGATTTGGTAGTAACGGTCAAAACCAGCATTCATCAAGAGCTGTTTCGTGATTTGTGGACTTTGAGGAAGAGCGTAAAAATGCCCTTTATTAACACGAGACGGCACCAAATAGTCACGCGCCCCTTCAGGAGTTGACTTAGAAAGGAATGGTGTCTCCACGTCGATAAACTCCAACTCATCCAAGTAATTGCGAATAGAGTGGGTCACTTTAGCACGAAGTTTGAGGTTTTCCAGCATCTCTGGACGACGAAGGTCAAGGTAACGGTAACGTAAACGTGTATCGTCATTAGCCTCAATGCCATCCTTAATCTCAAATGGGGTTGTTTTAGCTGTATTAAGCACTGTCAGAGCTGTCACGTTTAACTCAACTGCACCAGTTGGCAACTTATCATTGGCTTGCTCACGCGCAGCGACCTGTCCAGTCACCTCGATAACAAATTCGCTACGAAGGCTTTCAGCTGTTGCCATGACCTCTGCAGATACTTTTTCAGGGTTGATAACCAACTGCATAATTCCTTCACGGTCACGAAGATCGATAAAGATCAAACCACCAAGGTCACGACGACGGCCAACCCATCCTTTCAAGGTTATTTCTTGTCCGATGTGTTCCTCACGAACACGACCAGCATACATACTACGTTTCATTGTTTCTCTCCTCTTTTATTCTGTTACTATTTTACCATAAAAGCGCAGGCTCTTCATGAAAATCATCAGAAAAGTTTGCCAGTCTTTAAAAATCAAGTGAAGACTCTAAAAATTGACGCCCATACAAAAATCCGATGAAGTTCATCGGACTCTTTTATTTTGAATTGTTGCCTGCTTTACGCTTTTCAGCAATTTCGGCTGCCTTTCGAGGCAAGACAATTTCCGTTGTGTAAGCTGTCCCAAAGCGCAAGACACCTGCAATAGGGGCAAAGACGACTGCTAGATAGTTATAGAAGAAATCGCCCTTAAAGGCATAAGCTAGCGCTCCAATGATGAAAAATAGAACGACTGCTTGAATCACTGCTAATAAAATTACTCGTTTCATGTGACCTCCTGACTCTATTATAGCATGAGAATCATCAAAAAGCTCACTAAATTATTCAAAGCGTGAAGAGAAATGCTGTAAAGAAGACCTTTTCGACTTACATAAGCCAGCCCCAAACTCAATCCTAGACTAGCATAAACCAAAAACTGTTGCAAAGTTCCTGGGAAATGAATCAAGGCAAATAGAACACTTGTTACCAGAAGGAAAAGCAGAGTTTGTTTACTATTGTCCTGCTTAGGAAAGAGATAGCGTGCCAACATCCCTCTAAAGATAAGCTCTTCCGTCAAAGGAGCAAAAATAACGACCGCAAAGAATGAGAAAAGGGGTTGAGACAAGGTCAAGTCTATCGCTGTTTGTTGATTTACTGAAGGATCATTTGGCAAGAAAAACTGGACAACCAGAGATAAGAACCAAACCAAGGCAGGGAGCCAAATAAATCGGTTAAAGCCACTCTTCTCAATATGAACAGGAGCTTTCTGGTACCATTTATAAATGACGTACACATATACTCCAGCCAAGGCCACATAAAGCAAGGTAGTAGCATAGGGCGAAGCGCCCAGTTTCAAAGCTTCTACAGCCCCACTTTGAACGGTCCCATAGATAACCAGAAAAGATAGAATGGCTAGAAGAAACCAGCCGAGGTTTTTAAGTAGTTTCATATAAATCTCCTATCTTGCTTTATAGCTATTTTTCAATACAAAGAGGTTCGCTATTCCTAACACAAGTACCCAGGCAAGTAACATACCAATATTAGAAAAAGATATTTCCCCACCTTTTTTATTTAAAAGATTTACAATTGGACCAATAAAAGAGTAATCCAACACTTTCTGAACCGTATCATTTTGAAGAGCAATCATGGGTAAAAAAGAGACGATAAACACAGGAAACATACTATAAACTTGCGCTTTAGACTGAGTATCTGACACTGCACCGATTAGAAGGTTGAGAAAAATAACACTAATAGCTGCTAAGACCAAATAGATAACATAGGCCAATAAGTAACCTGATACATCCACTTTAAAATAGATTGGTAGTAAAATCATTCCAAGCAACATAATCAACAGAGGGAGAATGAGCATACTGAAAGTATATTCTGTTGCTGTCACACCACTTAGGATGAGTGATTTAAGATTGCGCTTTTCCTTATCTTCTGCCATCATAATCGATACCATATAACCACTTCCCATGCTCAAGACCATCGTCAAACTCATAGAAAGGAAATACGTACTCAATTCTCCACTCTTGTTTAAGAACTCATTATATAGAACAGCCAGTCCAAAAGGCAACAATAGAGTCGCCAACAAAGTTGAATTGCTGATAAGAACTTGTAATCTTAACCATAGTAGGGCATTTAATTTTCTAAACATCTAACTTTTCTCCTGTCAATCTGATAAAGATTTCTTCTAAAGTTGGCTCACAAGAGTGAACCACCATCAAATCTGTCGTGTCTAAATGTGGTAATTCATCAAATGGAACTATCTGTTCTCGTCCGTCGTTATAAACCACACGTACTTTCTTATCCACATGGTACTTCTGGATGATATCTTGCGGACTTCCATACTCTATTAGGTTACCCTTATTCAAAAGAGATAAGCGATCACAAAGCAGAGTTGCTTCATTCATATCATGCGTGGTCAGAAAGATAGTTGTCCCCGCCTGCTTTAATTCTTGAAGTAGGGTATGAATCATCTTAGATGTTGTAGGGTCTAAGCCACTGGTTGGCTCATCTAGAAAGAGAATCTTAGGAGCATTCAGAAGGGCACGAGCCAAGAACATTCGTTGTTTCATTCCAGTAGATAACTTTTCTGCAATAATATCTTTAGCATCTGCCAATCCAACCTGTTGAAGCACCTGAACTACTCTATCTGCCTTGAGGCCATATAACTTAGCATAGATGAGAAGATTTTTATAAAGACTCATCTTTTCATAAAAACCACTGCCATCACTAACAATACCAATTTGTTCCAAATCATTTGAGGTTAAATCTTGAGAATTCTTGCCTAACAAAACTGTTTTACCTTGATCTGCAGCCAACTGTCCTGTTAAGACATTGATCATGGTTGTTTTACCTGAGCCAGAAGGGCCAAGAAAACCAAAGATTTCACCCTCCTTAATCTCAAAAGAAATCTGATGAAGAGCTTTTTTGCTCCCAAAACTTTTGCTTACATTTTCAACACGAATCATAGAAACTCCTTTATTTGAAATAGCGTTTTACCATAGGTAACTGCATCACATTGATATAAACATGGATGGCTCCGACAAGTACGAAAGCTAGTAGCTGAATCTCTCCTGTCAGTAAGGAAAAGAGAGCAATCAGAAAGTACAAGGTTGGCAAGACATACTGATGTAATTGGAATAAAATCCGAAAACTCTGTTCCAAATTAGCCTGGCGCTCCCCTTCATCGTAAGAATTGATAAAGTCCATGACATCCTTTGGTGTAGAGAAAAATGCCAAATCAAACTGACGAACAATCGCAATGGTCTTAAAAAGATATTTTTGAGCATTTAAAACTAACACTAACCCCAAAAAGGAAAGGGATAAGGTTATATGGCTTATATCGAGTACAATTACTTCACTTCCTGAAATGAAGAGAGCCAATAAAATCGCTACGCTTGCACTATTAAAAGCAATAGTTCCAAACTCGAGATTCCGATACATCTGCACATAATAGGTTTCATTCAGATCATCATCCATTTCCTCTTGATACAAGGAATGAAATTTTCTGCTTTTCTTTAGGAAATTGAAAGTCAAAAAAAGAATAATGACGGCTAGTAGTAAGCTGATAGCTGATAGCCATGGTATCAAGGGTTTTACATCTAAAATAATTCCGTTGGATTCGGCACGTGCCTTAAACATCCCTACAAACATGCCCAAGAAACCTCCCAAGACAATAGACATCAAAAATAACAATCCACCTTTCTTTTTCATATTCATTCTCCTTTTTCACTTGCTAGATTTTTGGATTTCTTTTCAATCCATTCAATTACTGGGATGAGGACAAAGTAGGCCCAAATAAATTGGTCGCTGTAATAGAGATCAAACCATCCTAGATTTGTTCCAATTAGTAGACACAGGCTGACTAATAGAGCTATGGCAACTACATAATAGATTACTTTATACTTGTTCATCACTCGTCCTCCTCCAAGCGAAATACCGATTCGACTGTTTCGTTGAAAATTTGAGATATTCTCAGGGCAATGATAATGGACGGGGTGTACTCATCCCGTTCTAGTAGGCTAATGGTCTGCCTTGAAACCCCTGCTAGCTTAGCTAGTTCGGTTTGATTGAGACCATCGCGAGCCCGAAGCTCTTTTAAACGATTTTTAAGCATTCCTTTCTCCTTTTCTCTTAACTTGCTTACATTGTAACACATCTTTTTCTTTTTGACAAGCATATTTGTCAAAAAGTTTATGATTTTTGTCATTTTGCAAAAGAAAAAGGTCAGGAGCAGGTTCCTGACCAGTTTATCTATCATTAAAATCCTAATTTTTCAAAGATTTCTGAGAAGTTTTGGCTGATTGTTTCAAGTGACACTTGCACTTCTTCTCGGGTTTGGTTGTTCTTAACCGTTACTTGTCCGCTTTCGACTTCACTCTCTCCTAGAGTGATGAGAGTCTTAGCCGCAAATACATCGGCTGACTTGAATTGAGCTTTGAGTTTACGATTGAGGTAATCACGCTCTGCTTTGAATCCTTGTTGGCGAAGAGCTTGTACCAATTCCAAAGCCTTGACATTTGCTCCATCACCCAAGACTGCGATATAGACATCTAGGGCGTTTTCGATAGGGAGGGCCACACCTTGCTTTTCAAGAATGAGAAGCAGGCGCTCTACACCAAGTCCAAAACCAAATCCAGCAGTTTCAGGGCCATCAAAGTAAGCAACCAAACCATCGTAACGACCACCTGCACAGACTGTCAGGTCATTGCCCTCAATCTCAGTGATAAACTCGAAAATGGTGTGGTTGTAGTAGTCTAGACCACGCACCATATTGGTATCGATGATATAGTCTACTCCAAGATTTTCCAACATCTGACGCACCGCATCAAAATGAGCTTGGCTTTCTTCATCAAGAAAGTCCAAGATAGACGGCGCATTCTCTACTGCTACCTTGTCTTCTTTTTCTTTAGAGTCCAAGACACGGAGAGGATTTTCCTCCAAACGACGTTGGCTATCCTTAGACAAGGTCTCCTTGAGCGGTGTCAAATAGTCAATCAAGGCTTGACGGTAGGCCGCACGGCTCTCAGGATTTCCAAGAGTGTTGAGGTGCAATTTGACACCTTGGATACCGATTTCTTTCAAGAAATGGGCCGCCATAGCGATTGTTTCCACATCGGTAGCTGGATTGCTAGAGCCAAAACACTCAACACCAATCTGGTGGAATTGGCGCAAACGCCCTGCCTGTGGACGCTCATAACGGAACATAGGGCCCATGTAATAGAACTTACTTGGCTTTTGCACTTCTGGTGCGAAGAGTTTATTTTCCACATAGGAACGGACAACTGGCGCAGTTCCTTCTGGACGGAGGGTAATATGGCGGTCCCCCTTGTCATAGAAGTCATACATTTCCTTGGTCACGATATCGGTTGTGTCTCCGACAGAGCGACTGATAACCTCGTAATGCTCAAAAATTGGCGTGCGCACTTCTGCATAGTTATAGCGCTTGAAAATTTCACGGGCAAAGCCCTCAACATACTGCCACTTGGCAGATTCAGCAGGTAAAATATCCTGCGTTCCTTTTGGTTTTTGTAATTTCATAGGGAATCCTCTTTAAACTTAATAGTCTTATTTTACCATAAATAGAGGGATTAAAACAGTATGAAAAAAATTAGGATTTAGATATCATTTTTGAGATTAATAACTGTCAAAAGAATAGCTAGCAAGGAAAGACCAACAAATAGCATCCAAGTCAACTGTATATTCCATACGGCTACAAGTGAAAAACAGGCTGTTCCCACAGGTATGGATAAGGTGAACAATAAACCTAAAAAATTACTGGTACGAGCTAGAACCTCTGGAGCTAGATTTTTCAGGAGCATGGCACTAATCTTTGGTTGAACTTTACCAGACACATACAGAGTTGAACAGAGAAATAGTAAACCAAGTACGACTTGATTGAATAAATTAGCTAGACCAACTAGACTGAGTCCTACGGTCACCCACATCATCAATCTAGGCAAAGACTGCTTCCCAAAATAATCATTACCAGTAAGGCTACTGATGATGACTGCAGCTAAAGCACAAACTTGACTGATAAATAGTGCCTCTGTGTAAGAAAAATTCAAGAGAGAATAGCTCAAAAAGAAGATGTTATAGATGCTTCCTAAAGCGCCACCCAAGGCATTGATAAGCAAGACTGCAAAGAGCATAAAACCAAAGTTTTTCTGTCCACTTTTAAGAAAAACAAGGCGTAAATTTCGGTAAATTGTTAGGAACTGCTCTTTGATAGATAGCTTCTCATTTTTTAGGTTTTCACCATCAGCAGATGAAATTGACAGGCTTAATTTGCTTCTTCCTAAAAAGAGAACAGAAGCTGATATGAGGAAAAAACAAGCATTGATTCCTGCAACGAGAGAAAAATTGTTAACCGATAGACCTAAGAGCCAGACTCCAAAAGCTTGACCACCAATAGCTGAAATATAGGTGATGAACTGTGAAAAAGAATAGGCTTCCATCAAATCCTCTTCAGCTACTTTTTCCTTAACGAGAGGCATTCGCAAACCACCAGCAAAATCACTAATGACATCACTAATGACATTGATTAAACACAGGCTAGAAAAGGCAAAGAGACTAGCTTGCTGAACAACTAGGGCTGCCAGAAAAAATAAAACCGCCTGAAACAAACCGCTATAGGTCATCCATTTGACCTTGTCCCTCGTATAATCTGCCCGAATCCCTACAAAAACTGTAAAGAGAGTCGGAAGAATCATGACAATATTCGCCATAGCAACCGCAAAAGAGGCTTGTGGCAAGGTCGATGCATAAACGATAAAGACCAGATTGAAAATTGAAGCACCAAAAGCATTGAAGAAGCGTGACAAAGTCAAGAGACGATAAGCTTGATTTCTAAACAATAGTTTCATAGATAATCTCCCTTCTTGTTAGAAGTTTTATGTGAAGTATGACTATAGTATAGCACTTAGAAATTTTAGAGGAAAAACTTTTGAATATATGCAACAAATAAAATGAGCAAAAAGAAACGATAGAATTTCTCCAGTGACACGAGAGAGGTCAACAATTCTATCGCTTAAAATTTCAAATGATTTTCTTAGTTTGCAGATATTCAACAATCGGTCGTATTTCTATAGTATTCGGCAGATTTATTACAGCCAAGCATCTCAAAAATATGGACAGCATCTTCCATCTTTTTCTGGCCTTCCTTGACTCTACCTTGCTTGCTATCAAGGAGACCTTCCGCCCACAAATAGACAATTCGGAAATAGGTTTCATTTTCATTGTAGAAATGCTCTTCGATAACACGTTTAAAATAAGAGGCATTGGTAAATTCTTCACACTCAATGCTGGCTAAAAAGCCATTCAATAGTATAGTGTGAAAAAGGTTTCGATTGCCAGACATTTCCATTAGGAAATCAGATTTACGTACCATCTCTCTAACATACCTAGTGAAAAGAGAAACAGATAGAAATGGTGAACTGACTGAAAATAAATTGAGTTCATAGATTCCCCAAATCTCGGTAGAAAACAAATAATCATGAAGAACTTTCCCTTCCTCTGCTGTTAACTCTACCCTTTCATCCATGCTCTTCATATAAGACTTGATAATAATGGCATTTAGAATATGTTTCTGTTTATTGTGAGAATGGGCATGCTTTTGATACTCCCTGCGATACAAGTCCTCAAGCGGAGCTATATTCTTTGGATCCAAGACATCTATGATTTCTTTTCTCAACTCAGAATCTGTATCATACTGAAAACCTCTCGCCAGAAAGAGAATTTCCTCTACACTAGCAGATATATTTTCTAGGGCAAATAAGAACTTTTCCACCGAAAGCTCACTCTGACCTGTTTCAAAGCGAGATAACATAGACGGCGAAAATTGTCCCCCAGTTGCTTGTCTCAGCGAGATATTTCTTGACTCTCGTAATTGTCTAAAGACTTTTCCAATCTGCTCCATAGGCTTCCCCTTGATTCAGTGTTTTCTTTATATTATCATATTTTTTCAGAAAATTCATCAAAAACTTGCCAAATTGTCAGAATTATGAGAAAATAGAGGATATTTATCATGTGGAGGGACTGTAATGAGAGACGATATCAAAATCAATGACCGCGCTTTGGCCATACAAGACCAAATTATCGAAAAACTAGAGAAGGTTTTTGATACAGATGTGGAATTGGATGTTTACAATCTAGGGCTGATTTATGAAATCAATCTGGATGAAACAGGGCTCTGTAAGATTGTCATGACCTTCACCGACACCGCCTGTGATTGCGCCGAAAGCCTGCCTATCGAAATCGTCGCAGGTCTGAAACAAATCGAGGGTATCGAAGATGTCAAGGTTGAAGTTACCTGGTCGCCTGCCTGGAAGATTACACGAATCAGTCGCTACGGCCGCATTGCCCTTGGACTGCCACCTCGTTAATACTCTTCAAAAATCTCTTCAAACCACGTCAGCGTCGGCTTGTCGTAGTACGATTACTGACTTCGTCAGTTCTATCCACAACCTCAAAACAGTGTTTTGAGCAACCTGCGCCTAGCTTTCTAGTTTGCTCTTTGATTTTTATTGAGTATAAGCAGGCAAATCACTTTTGAAGATGAAAAAAGCAAGCCGAGATTGGCTTGCTTTTTGAGTTTATTTTTTACCTGACTTGTCCATATTCCAGAAGTCTGTCACGGCTCCGCGTGAAGCCGATGATACGATGTGGGCATATTTACCGAGGACACCACGACTGTAAAGTGGTGGCAAGGTTGTTTCTGCCTTGCGTTTTTCAAGTTCTTCTTCGGATACGGCCATGGAAATTTCTTTGGTATCTTGGTCAACCGTAACGATATCGCCTGTACGAAGGTAGGCAATTGGTCCACCATCCTGAGCTTCAGGAGCGATATGTCCAACAACCAGACCATAAGTACCACCAGAGAAACGACCATCTGTCAAGAGGGCCACCTTGTCTCCTTGACCTTTACCAACGATCATTGATGAAAGTGACAGCATCTCAGGCATACCAGGACCACCTTTAGGTCCAACGAAACGAACAACGACTACATCGCCATCAACGATTTCATCTGTCAGAACGGCCTGAATAGCATCTTCTTCTGAGTCAAAGACCTTAGCTGGACCAACGTGACGACGCACTTTAACACCTGATACTTTAGCAACCGCACCATCAGGGGCAAGGTTCCCGTTCAAGATGATAAGCGGACCGTCTGCACGTTTTGGATTTTCAAGTGGCATGATAACTTTTTGACCTGGTGTAAGGTCTGCAAAGTCAGCCAAGTTCTCAGCAACTGTCTTACCAGTACATGTGATACGGTCTCCGTGAAGGAAACCATTTGCCAAGAGATATCTCATAACCGCAGGCACACCACCGACTTCGTAGAGGTCTTGGAAGACATACTGACCAGATGGTTTCAAGTCAGCCAAGTGAGGCACACGTTCTTGAATCGTATTGAAGTCCTCAAGAGACAAGTCAACATTGGCAGCATGGGCAATGGCAAGCAAGTGAAGAGTGGCATTTGTAGAACCACCGAGAGCCATAGTTACAGTGATAGCATCTTCAAAGGCTTCACGAGTCAAGATATCTGATGGTTTGAGACCAAGTTCCAGCATCTTAACAACAGCACGTCCTGCTGCTTCGATATCTTCTTTCTTGTCAGCTGATTCAGCTGGGTGAGATGAAGATCCTGGCAAACTCATCCCTAGAACTTCGATAGCAGTCGCCATGGTATTAGCTGTGTACATACCACCACAACCACCAGGGCCAGGGCAGGCATTACATTCAAGACGTTTCACGTCCTCAGCTGTCATGTCACCGTGGTTCCATTTTCCGATTCCCTCAAAAACAGAAACCAAGTCAATGTCTTTGCCATCAAGATTTCCGGGTGCAATGGTACCACCATAGGCGAAAATAGCTGGGATATCCATATTGGCAATGGCAATCATAGAACCAGGCATGTTCTTGTCACAGCCACCGATAGCTACAAAGGCATCCACATTGTGACCACCCATAGCTGCCTCGATTGAGTCCGCAATGATATCACGAGATGTTAGAGAGAAACGCATACCAGGCGTTCCCATGGCAATTCCGTCCGCTACAGTGATAGTTCCAAACTGCACAGGCCAAGCACCTGCCGATTTGACACCTTCTTTGGCTAATTTCCCAAAATCATGCAAGTGGATGTTACATGGTGTATTTTCCGCCCAAGTCGAAATAACCCCAACAATCGGTGTTTCAAAGTCCTTATCTGTCATACCAGTCGCACGAAGCATGGCACGGTTAGGTGATTTCACCATGCTGTCATAAATGCTACTGCGATGACGTTTATCTAATTCAGTCATTTGTTCCCTCCCATTTCAGTTTTTACTATTATAGCACATTTTAAAAGCAATGAACAGAAGAAAATTCTTGAATTTTCAGAAAATTTCGATTAATTTGGTTGATGACCTTTTAATTTTTTCATCTTTTTTTGTCAAGTAACTTTACTTTACAAAAAAAATGTGTTATCCTAGTATGGTTGATGAAAATCAGTAGATTGAATCGAATTTAAATACCTAAAGGAGAAATCAAAATGGCAGTACCTGCACGTCGCACTTCAAAAGCGAAGAAAAACAAACGTCGTACACACTACAAAGTAACAGCTCCATCTGTAAACTTTGACGAAACTACTGGAGATTACTCACGTTCTCACCGTGTATCACTTAAAGGATACTACAAAGGACGTAAAATCGCTAAAGCTGCATCAGCTGAATAATAGAAGGGAGATACCATGCGCGTAAATATTACACTTGAACACAAAGAATCTGGTGAACGCTTGTACCTTACTTCTAAAAACAAACGTAACACTCCAGACCGTCTTCAATTGAAGAAATACTCACCAAAACTTCGCAAACACGTTGTGTTTACAGAAGTTAAGTAAGCATTCAATACGAATCAATACAGAAGAAAAACGCTTAATCAGCGTTTTTTTCTTTTGTTAATTTCACTACATTGCAATAAAAATCATTCGAATGACTACATTTTTGACTGTATTTTTTGCGAAATAAATTAGAGGTTCGAATATATAGAAAAATCCAAAATCCCCTGCAAATCTACATTACAAGGGACTTGTGTTATTCTTGTACTTCTTTCTGAGCGGCCTTTCCTTGGTCTAGAAGGGCTTGGACGATTTTCTCATCGCGTAGTTTGACAGAATCGTTGATCATTTCTGCGGACTTGACGATGGTTGTTTCTAGTTGGGCACGTTTCTGGCGTCCCAATTCAATTGCTGCGACGATACCTTGGTTTTGAGCGACCAGGCTTTCAGCCAGTTTGGTAACAGACTCAACAGCGACTGTCGGGCTTTGGGCAATTCGTTCCATCTGCGGAATCACTTCCTTGCTGGTTTCAGCTAGCATCTGAAGGGCAGCATTATTGGCATTGACAATGGCATCTGCCACGACACCTGATTTCATTGATTGTTGCAAAATACCAAGTTGGGCAATAGAAAGCTTCATTGTTGGAATCGTATTACGACGAAGCATACCCAATTTTTGGCGCATATCAGATGACACCTTCACAAGATTACGCATCTGAGGTGTTGTTGCCCAAGCAACATAGAGACGGCTGACATACTCAGTGTGCTGTTGTTCGAGGGTATTGACCACTTCAGCCATGCGAGCCAATTCTTGTGACTTGGTTTGGTATTCTACCGTACTTGTATCGAGTTGGTCAACTTGGGCCTTTAGTTCGACAGCGCGCTTGCCAGCTTCTGTCTGGCTAGCTTCGATAAAGGAAATTACTCCCACTAGATTTTCAATGGATTTGGTATTGTCCTCAATCAACATCTCAGCAGAGACGATATTTCGAGCTAGCACATCTTCTTGCTTGACCACTGCGGCAGCCATGCCATCCAGCTTTTGCTCCACTGTTTTTGAGTCAAAGTAAAATTCCTGTAGGGTATTCTTGCTCTTGTTAAACAATCGTTGCAAAAAGTTTGGCTTCTCTTCTAGCTCAGCAATTTCAGCGTTCTTGTATTTGACTACAAAGCCTTGCAACTCACGGTTGGTATTTTTGAGTAGATCATCCACTTGGGGAATCTGCAATTTCTTTTGTTCTGACAAGATACGATTGACCGTATTGTTCACACCTTCGACAGCAGATTGTCCAAAATCTAAGAGAGCATTTTGATTGGTGACAAACTGGTCTACTAACTGGGGCACGTGCGCCTTGATTCCTTCTTGCTGCTCAGGGCTCAGCTTTTCTAAGAAGGTCAAGGTCTTGTCTGAGCCAGTATTGGTCTCGATGATTTGGGTTGTTTTATCCACCTTAGCTACCGTATTATTGGCAATCTGGTCAATATCAAAATTAAATTCTGTCATGGTTACTCCTTTGTTTCTAACCTATTCTTTACGATCTTTTTCTAGGATACGCAAACTGATATCAAAATCACGCATATCTGTTTCATTGAGTTCTCTCAAGACTTGGTCCAGTTCAAGGTCAAATTGTTCGATAGCTGCTTTAGCTTGTTGCAAACGTTCCTCTGCTCGATTATAGTTCTTCGGATTGGCCTTAATCTTTAAATAGCCTTCTAGAATCGTTTTGAACTTCTCCATCTTCAAACTATGAATGGCCGTCAATTCTTCCTTATCACCATCAGCAGAGGTAGCAATCTTGTCTAAAATTGCCTGATGGTCAATGGCAATATTAGCCAAGGTCTGGGATAATTCTGGAGCTAATTCCTCTGGCTCCGCATTCTCAAGATCTACCTGACTTTCTCTATCCAAACGTTCTAGCTGAACATCGATAGTTGCCCTCACTGTACGAACCTTTTTGTCAATACGGTTGTAGACATCAGCATCGATATAGGACTTGAGACGTTCCGCCTCCTGATGGATTTCCCGCAGTTCGATTAATACTTGATTAGCCAAACTCTTATAGGACTCTGAGCCTTTTTCTACTAAAGTTCCCTCTAATTGCTGAATATCCTTGTCCGCCTGACGAATACGAGCTTTTAAAAGCTCAATCCGATCATCGAGCGAACGATCCTGCAAAAGAGGATAGCGCCAACGTTTATAGAGGCGATAACCACCATAGCCTAGCAGGACACAAGCCGCAAGTGGAAGAGCATATTGAACCAAAAGGCCCAGTAAGAACAAAAAGCCCCAAAAATAGAGACAGCCTTTCCAAAAACCATTACCCGATTTCATAAACATTCCTTATTTTCAATTTATAAGTCTATTTTAGCACAAAAGAGCAAAATGAGGGCGGAAATCCCCTAGAAAGAGTTGATTTCTTTGCTGTAGAATGGAGGCTAGTAGCGCGTGGGATAATTTCAGTAAAGCGGACTCAAACCATAAACACACTCTGAGGAATATCAAAACAAAAACTTGAAATATCGGAGGGGTTGTGTTAGAATGAAAGCATAAAGGGAAAATAATGCTTCTAGCATATATAACTAAAAAGCCCCACCGTGCCACCGATGGGGTTTTTTGCTACCCTCTAAAAGGGTTAAATGCTACTTGCTACGTCTCTTTATCCATAGCTTGAAAAGCTCAGATAGTACGTTAACAAGTAACGGAGCTAGAAAAAGGGAAAGTAACTCTAGCATACATAACACCTCCCTTCATTAAATTGAGGGGGACAAAATATTATATCATACCAGATTTATATCATCAATATCGCGTCATTCTTGGAATAGATAGACTTAGATACAAAAATAACCTTACTAACAAATCTCTAAGCAAACCCAGAAATCAACGTTTTAAGACAAAGCAAAAAGCCCACTGTTGTAGGCTTTCTGTAAGATATATCTTAAAATTAAAGCATTTTGTTGTATAATCAAAAACTACTTATTTTATGTTTCTTTTGGGCTTCCTGACCCTTATATCACGCGCTTTTTAACAAAAAATACTAACATTACTTTTTACTACTTGCTCCCCCAAAGTACGCAAAAAGGGGAGCAAAAAAGCCCCACAAAAGGGCTAAGATTTAACGAGTTCAGCAGGCAAGAAACTAGCACGGTCAAACGTGCTTTTTTTATTGCTGGTTGCTGATAGGTATATTATACCATGAAGCGCGTGGTTTATAAGATTATGACCTCACAAAAGCCCCCAGATTCGTTTCTAAGGGCTTGTAGTTTGTCCGTGGTGTTTTAGTTGTCCAGTACGAAACAAAGCAAAATAGGGGGCGAATATGAAGCCTCAGCCTACATTTGTCTACTTATATGCTTCTAGCTCTCCGCTCTGGTGGAATATGTAGGAACTTTTCAGACCCAGAGAGCATTTTTTAGTTTTTCTCCGACTGGCGAGATGTGTAAGAACTTGTTAGTACCTGACAACATTTTATGAGCTGTTCAACAACTAGCGATATGTGTCCATAAATGTCCATGTTCTCTCGCTTAAATCTCAACATTTTTTCAACAAAACACCACCGACGCCTACTTATATGCTTCTAGTTCTCTGTTCTGGTGGATTCTCGCAAAGTTTAAGACGGCTATCTGTTTGTACCTGTGGTAACTTGTAACACTAGTTCCTGCCATTTCTACGCATTCGCTCATTGTTTTCTTTCTCATGTAGCAATAATGGATAATAAAGTATTTCCTGGCTCGTTTATTCTCTATACTGTTGATGTCTTGGGCGAATATCTCCAGCCCCTCACGGATTGCCTTTTCATGCTCACCGCTCAAATTCCACTGATCAGGTAAGATAAGTTCCCAAGCCTCTTCATCTATTGTAACTTGGTTTTCACTCCCTGCCATCCTCTGAAATCTTAGAAAGTAAGTCATGCGCTCTCTAACATTCATCATCGTTTTAAACTTATCCAGCTCCATTAGTTCGCTCCTTTGTGATATAATTAATCTAAAGAGAAGTGAGGTAGAGCTGATAGTGTCGCTACGCAACTTCATAGTATGAGATGACGGGACAGACACACCGTCCACTGCTCTTTAGCGCTTAGATTGTTCTAGGCGTTTTTTTGTGCTCACCTATTACCCCACATTTGCCAAGTTTTCTATGGCTTTTTGCCTTACTCGATATACCGAGGTTGTAGATACACCTATTTCCTCAGCAACTTGCCAAGCGTCAAGAACATTCAAGTAGAACAGCCTGAGAACAGAACGTTCAAGCGGATTGGCCAGCTTATCGATCAGCCTAGATATTTCCATTCTCTCTTCAGTAAGTCGCTCAATTCTCTGTAAAGTGTCCTCTTTTAGTTTTAGAACACTTATAAGGTTATTCTCTGCTGTATTTACCCTGCTTGTTTGTACTCTGGTATTGCTCAGTTCTTGCTTTTTGATAATACCACTTTCTAAAGCTGCAAGCTCTAAATATAAGCCTTCTATCTCCTTGTTTATCCACTTAACGCCCTCTAGTTTTTCTTTTACCTGCTCTGGTGTCATGCCTCAGCCTCCTCTATGGTATAATAATTTCAAGGAATAATTCATAAAGGAGTCAGCCCTGTGCTGGCTTTTTTTGCGTTTTCTAGGAGTTCGATTATACCCCCTTAACGTTCTTTATCTCTAAAAGTATTTGTATCTTAGGAAATCTTAGTATTTTATCTCTAGAATAAAGTCCTTACCTTGCTATTTTAAAATGTAAAACCTAACCAAAACCTAATCATTCTGAGGTGGTAAGCCTTGGCTTTTTGTATTTTCAACGACTGGTGGAATATGTTCATACTTGTTCATACTTTAAAGCAATTAAGGCAAGTTATTTATTGGCTTATCATTTTGTAAGCAATTAAGAAGGCTTATTGTCGTCCTTATCTCCTTGATAAATGACAGGGGATATATCCACTTTCTCGGCGTTCGCTCTAGCTTCAAATGATTTCCGTGAGAAAAAATGTACAGTGACGGGGGAAGCTCATAGAAGCGCGTGGGTGGGGGAGACACCCCCACTGTGTTATAAAATTGGAGTAGCTTTATCGGCCAAAAAATCAAGCCAAACACTTAGTAATACTACATTATACAAAAATTAAAAACATTTCAAAAAGGGAATTTTTTACACAGAAAAGGGCAGCGTTCTTTTCCTCTAGCAAAATATACCCCCGTCTAAAAATAAAGGGGGTATCTCTGCCTTATTTCTCCCATCGCTATACTTTTGTTATCTTGTAATTATTAAGCTAAACAATGTTTATATCATCCTTTTTTTACATTAACCTTTATTTAGTATTTGTTTTGATTAACACATATTCTCAAGATATTCTCAAGATAACTCAAGATATTCATCCAAAATACTACTTTAGTTTACTCAAACCATTCAGCCAAAAGCTATCCCCTTTTCTGGTGTAATTAACAAATTTCTGATAGTGCTTGTAATATCGTTTCTGTTTCATGTATTTTGGTCTTTCAGGGAAACCATCAAACATATATCTACCACGTCTAGGACTCCACCCTGGTTCTACCTTTCTGGCTTCTTTTAGTGCAAGCTCCCAGTAGTATTGGCAATCCGTTTTACTACGGTTCAGGGTACTCTTGTGGATATCTAGACAAGTACCGCAACTAAAATATAAATACCGTTTATAAAGTAACCTGCACCGTCTCCCACAATCAGGGCAAAGAAAGAAATATCGATTACCTCCCTTAGTTCCTGCTATTCTGTCTAATTCAAATGACTCTACACCAAAAGCAATCATTAAATTATCCAAATCAATCTCTAAACGTTGACCGTCCAACTCTGCTATACCCTTAGATATTCCTCTCAGCTTCATTGGTTTAGTGATTGTTTCTATTGCTAACTGCTTCATTATTTCCCCTTATATGGAAAAACCCAAAACTATTGACTTGATAGCAAAAAGGGGATTGCTCCCCTGTGTTCTACTTCAAATGCTCTGTATAACCAGCAAGGCCTTTATATTCGCCCTCTACGTCCAACTTTTGGAGTAGGCTAATACTTTCATCGCCCAGCATTTCCAACGTACCAAAAGCAGTCATAGAGTCCATAGGGATAGGCTTATCAGAAAGCAGGCGGTCAGCATAGTCTAATAGTTCCAGCTCGTAGTCTGTGACCTTATTCAGCAAACTATCAAAATCCTCTGACTCTTTGAGTTGAAGCACGCGCTCCCGTTTATAACGTTCTTCAAATACTTCAGCCTCTCCTGGTTGTTTGTGGTAGTCTTTAAAACTGTCACAAATACGCTTAAAGGTCTTGTTTAGCTTGTGATCTTCCACATACTCAGCTACTAGCGTGCCTTTATCCTTGTAGGTCAATGAAATTACAGGTTGGCAATATGTCCCAGTCATATATCCCAGTAGCGCGTGACCTGCTACTTGAGCGGTCGCCTGATCACAAAAATAGTAAGTGAAAGTAAATGTTTTGGCTTTATCTGAAAATGTTTTTAATGTCATGTTGTTTTTCCTCTTTCTGTTTTAAGGGTGTCACTAGTAGTTACACCATTGCAAGGGGGTCGGTACTATCTACCCCATTTTGTTATCTGTATAATACCATCACACTGGTTAGTGAATCCATATCCTCACTATCCCCCACTGTTGCCTCTGTATATTTCACGTCAATAACTTCAACGCCTGCCATAAAACCATTTACCTGGCTTTCCAAATCCCAAAGGGCTTGCTTGTATCTCTGATGAAATAGTTTAATTTTCATTTTTAGCTCCTTTTTTATACGCTTCTTACAAATTTTATACACTTGTTTTTGAAAGTGTATAAAAAATAAAGTCAGTAGTACCAAGGGTTTTGCTATTGTTTTATACACTTTATACGCTTTATACATTAAAATAAAAATATATATAGGGGATAATAGGGACCCATTTTTGAAACATAATATAAGGAAATTTTTTTATTTCCGTGTTTTTCGTATAAAGTGTATAAAACCCTTGATATGACAACGTTTTTAAGTGTATAAGATTTTTGCCCTACTGTATAAAGTGTATAAAATTCTTATTTTCTTTTTCTTCTCTTTTTGTACTCTGGCCAATGGTTGTAATACCCGCGTTCATTCTTTGGCTTTTTCTGCTTTTCGGGTGTCGTCCTACCATTAGCATAGGCTACGCTTGCAAACGGCGGTAGGTCTTCTTTAGGATAAAAACCTTTATGGATCTGTTGCCCTGCAGGGATAACCTTCTGGCCAACTGCGAAGCCTTCTGGCAAGTTGCTTTTGATTTCTCGATGTAAGCCCATTTCTGACCTGTTTTCTTTAATACCATAGTATTCTAGGAAACCTTTCCAAACGTGGTAGACAAAGCTATTAGGGATAAACTCACTTGTCAATTCATCAGTAAAAAACTTAGAAACAAAATCAATAACGGGGTTCATGTCCTTATGGTGTTCTTCAAGTATTTCAATAGACTTCGTAGGGTTAATGTCAGCGTTTGGTGTTTCAATAGCCAACTTAACCAGGTACTCCAGCACTTCTTTGCGGTTAATGTAATCGTCTTTGATAGCCTTGTTAGGATTACCTTTGAATATTTTGGTAAAAGGTAAAATTCTAAATCGCCTATCAATAGCTGATTTATCCCCGTTCATTCTTGGTAAACCATTAGAAGATTGTACTACCGTCATATTAAAGCGTATGCTATAAGGGCGTTTCCCTTTGTCCTCTATGGTCATTATGTCGCCTGTTGCTAAGCTAAACATATCTGAAGTGTCTCTAATTACTGCGTCCTTTTGTACATCATCTCCGATTACAAGCGACTTCCCTAATAATATAGAGGTTGAAAATTGGCTTTTTGTTAAACCAGTGATCTTCAAACTGGCCACATTTTCCATACCAACTAGGTTTATAAGTAACTGCTGAAAAGTTCCTTTTCCTGTTCCACCTTCACCGAAAAGCCAAAAGATTTTTTGCAATGACTGCCCTGTTATGCTTGCTTTTATAATTTGGATAGCAAGGTTATAAAGTTCCTCGTCACCGTCAAACAACTCTAAAAGCCAAGCTGTCGGCTTCCAGCCGTTAATTATCGGCTCTTCTGCTACAGGATTATAACCTGTTCTTATCTTTCTTGTTGCTGTAATCTCTGGTGTAGTTTCTTCAAAAATGCCTGTCTTAGCATTGTATAGCTGTTTCCCAATTACAGTATAATTGCCTTGGATTTCCCTCATTTGGCTTTGTCTTGCTATTTTATAAAGCGTATCAAATGCCTGTTTTTCTGTTGTGTTTGGATAAATGACAGAAATAAGATCTTGCAAAAATTCATTATCCTCTAACCAGATACCAAAATCAGGATTATAGAAATATAATGGGGCTTTTTGCCCTTGTGCCTCTGGCTTAATTCTAATAAATCGGACGTACTTTTTTAACATAATAGCAACTCCCAGCGGATTAGTTGGTAAGGCCTTACTGCTCTTTTCCTCGCCTTTCTGCTGGGCTAGTTCTTCATGCTGGGCCTCGCTCAACCTGCCTGCCTTTACATTTTCAAGGTGTTTGCTGTCTGCCATAACTTCTTCATAAGCTTGCTGATAAGCCTTGTCCTTGATTTCTTGACACTCTTTGATAAGCTGTCCCCTAACACCTTTGAAAGTCTTAAAGTGCTTATCTTCGCTTTCACGCGCCTCTAAGATTTCACTTTCTAGGTTTCCTAATTCTTCTAGTTCTATGGTTCTAACCTCTCTTTCTATATTCAGCCCGTGCTATACTGCTAAAAGTGCGGTCTAGCTCCTCAATAGGCAATGGTTCAACTGTCACACTATTGGCTATCTTTGTAAGTTCATAGGCTGTCTCTAGGTCACAATCAACCCACTTATTAAAGAGTAAGCCTACAAATCGTGTCAGTGCTACGTTGCGCCCTCCCTCGTCTCCAAATCCGTTGAAAAGCGTGTCAATGATCCTCATGGTCATAGATTTCTGACCGCTTGGCCTTGGAGTGTATGGAAGACTTGTAGCATTCTGTTTGACTGGTTCAGCCGTTGTCTGTGGTACTGGATAATCAAGTCCATGCTCTACAATTTTTTGATAACTTGCTGGGTTGCCTGTTGTTACTGGTAGCCCTTGGAGTTGTGACCATGTTAAACTGGCCATGTCAAAGGGTAGCCCAATCTTATCAGCAATCTCTTTCACTACCTGCTTATAGGTTGCCTCATTCATCACGTTGTTAGGCTTCACTACAAGGCGAAAACGGGGCTTTTCTAAGCTATGTTTGATAGTCGGGTATAAGATATAGGAGTAGCCAAATAAAGTGCTAGAGACGGCTTTTATGAAGTCCTCAGACGTCCCCTGTATATCGTCATAATCAAGGAAAATCAAATCCCGATAGATTAGACTAGAGTTGTTTCGCTTGTAACTGCCATTCTTTTCTTGCGTTACTTTCCCACTGATACAGTAAGGCGCTTGTGTACGTTTGAAGTCTTCGATATTTACCCCCTCTGGAACGACTAAGGGCTTAAATCGCTCAATATATTCGAATGGCTCAATCTTATCAAATGGATAGACAAGATTACTCTGAAAGCCTTTAGCCTCATAAATTGTCATATCAGCTCCCTTTCTTGCGTTTCTTTCTCAATTTCTTCAATCGCTTTTGTTCTTCAATCAACTCTAAACTAGGCATTCGGTTCTTTGTTCTATCTTCCCTTGCAAGTCTCATGCCTTTATAAATCGGATCAGTCATACATCTAGCCATTTTCTACCCCCATAAACTTCAGCAAGTCCGAAACTCTATAATAGATTTTCCTAGAGTCTTCTAGTGGGGGCTGATACCGTCTTAGCCCTGCTTTTTCCCACTTTTGGAGTGTCATGTATTTTATATCTAACTCGTCCATGACTCCCTGGGCTGATATTAAACCTGTCAGTCGTGGTTTGAGTCTATCACGCGCTTCCAGGTATCTTTCCACCATCTCCAGAATGCCATGCGCTAGGTCTTGCTCACTTTCTCGGCTTAAGCTAAACATATCCGCCCACCTCCTTCAAGGTTTCTTTGTAGCTTTCCAGGTCGCTGTTCATCAACACCGCTAGGCGCTTTTCTTCTTCTCGGATCTGATTGTAAAATGTTTTTGCACCGTCCAAAAGTTCATCTTTGTTAGCTGGGATAAAATATCCTCTAAATGTTCCGTGTCGAACTCCGACAATAGGAACGCTATGGCGCGTGATCAGGCGACTGATAATGTCCTGTACGGTTCTTTCTGCTAGCTTAGTGAGTAAGCTGATTTCTGCCCCTGTTATGGAGTTCTCAGCACCTACCTTGATTAGTCTTAATACTCGTTTGTCATTCTCTGATAGGCTCATTCAGTTCCTCCTCTCCTTTGCTTTTATTCAAAAAGGTTATTTGTCCGCTCGCTACCCCTTGCAAAATATCTTTTTGAGTTTCTATGATTGTATCCAAGGTTTTCAAAAAAGCTGTCTTAGTCTCTAAATCAAACGCTTGTTTTGTTAACAAGCTCATAGTTACAGCTAACTTTGTTGCATTGTCCATACACGTAGCTAGAAAAATATCTTTAGTAAAATAAGGTTCATCTGGTATTTTTTCACTATCAAGGTATATCTTCACTATGTAACTCATTTCATCCCTCCGTAAACTCTTACCCCTGCAAGCTGGATATATCGCCCATAATCAGGGTTTAAATCCTCGCTAGGTGTTTCTATCGTCTGTTTGCTTTCTCGCTCAATTTGGGCGCTTTTTTGGCGGTCTCGGTGGTTTAGATAAAGCAGTAAGGCAATCAGTACCACCGTAACAAAAACCGCCTGTGTATTGCTTAAATCTAATTCGTTCATTGCATTGCCTCCTCAAACTTCTCTATAAGACAACTTTTCTTTGCTCTCTGAGTTCCATTTTTAGAGTTAAAAAGAATATCTTTTAAGGTTACAGTAGCCTCTAAATACTCCTTTTCGGCATGTTCTATATATGCCTGTTGCTCTGCTTCGTTGTCAAAAAAATACTTAGCTTGACGTTTAAAGAATGCTTGTCGCATAGCGTCCATTTCAAAAATACCAGGGTGGAAAAACATTCCCGTAGTGCTTTTAGAGACTGCCTCGATTTTATGACTTTCATTCAATTCTGGAAATTCAATCCAAAGTAAACGGGATAAATCTTCTTTGATGGTTTTTGTTTGATTTGCCAATAACGAAAGTCTACTAAGCCCATTTTTTTCGCCAATTTCTCGCATTTCTGCGCTAATTCTGTCTACACGTCTAGTTAAAATCTCGTATGTTGTTTCTGTCATGTTTTTTATCTCTGTTTCTATATTTTGTAATTGCCCTGATGGCTTTTTAATGCCTTTTACTATACATGGATATCCTCACACTCAAGATTGCCGTCGGAGAGTGGGGGGATTTTGAATGGTTGTTTCTTATACAGTTTTTTCTTGCCTACAGCCTCACGCTCTCGGTCGCCAAATTGAAAGCGTGAGAAAGTACCAGTTTAAAGAGTTGGCGCTCTCCGTATAGTCAAATTGCCCTAAATATGCTATAATCTAGGTATAAATCTTTACTAAAACCTCTTTGATAATAGCTTGCCTGCTTTTTGTTAAATTCGTTTTAGTGTTAGTGTGAAAGGCTCTGCGGTGTGGTTATTGCTAAGCCTTTTTTGTTGCTCTCACGCGCTTCTTTGGCGTGTTTTTTTATTTCTAAATGCCATGGCTTTGATTTCCTGATAACTCATATTCAAGCCAATCATGGCTATTACCATATCCTCAAATGCTTGGTATTGCTCCAGCTCGTCACTTGTCAAGCTATCAATGCCATTATAGCCCCCACGTTCTTCCCTTAACTGCTTAGCGTTCCTGTCGGTTACTGCTTTTAGTAGCAGGTTGTTCATGGTGCTATGCGCGTGCTTGGGTGCATTAGTCCATGTCTCAATACTGTCATGCAGTGTTTTTCTTTTTGGCTTTTCTAGCGCCCTCTGCATACGAAACTTAGAAAGTTCCTCACGCATTTCAAAGAAAGCTTTGACCAGGTTCATTTTGAATTTACGAACTGGTCCAGTATTCTTTAGATAAGTGATCAGCAAGGTCGCTTGTTGCTCATTCAAGCGATAGATTTTCATTGGTCTCCCTCGTCCGTCTAATTTACGCATTTCAAATGCGATAATTCCGTAACTTTCAAAATCAGCTTTATGCTTCCTTAAAAGTTCTTGTATTGTGTGATGAGTGACTTCAGCACATTCAGCGATAATTTCGCTTGTAGTATACGGCTCTTTCTTACCGTCCATGTAGACTAGTTCCGTTGGTTTGCTCCTTTATTGTTCTCTTTCGGGAACATTTTTGGTAAAAAAAATTCCTAATTCATTAACACTATATCCTAAAATATTGCCAAAATCAGCAAGTTCATCAGCTCCAAAAGGGACAACTCCGTTTTCCCTTTTTGCGTAGGGTGCTCGTGATTTCCATCCCATTTTCTCAGCAACTACATCTTGAGTATAACCTTTGGCAATACGTTCCGCTTTAATGCGTCTCAAATCTAATTCCATAAGTTTCCACCTTTCTTTTTTTAGAATCGTTCCCAATAAGGAACAAAATAAGTATAACGCTATCGTTCTCATTTGTCAACAGTAAAGTTTAATATTTAGACAAAAAAATATTTTTACAGTTATTCTTGTGCTTTTTTGGGAACGGTGTTATAATAAAATTAAAATAAAGAGGAGGGCTATAAAATGCGTTCTAATAGTGAAATTGTAGATATTATAATCTCTGAAAAAGACAAGAGAGGCCTTTCTCTTAGCGAATTGGCCAGGAGGACTGGTATAGCAAAATCTGCTATGTCCAGATATTTAAATAAAACAAGACAGTTTCCTCTTAATAAAGCTCAAGACTTTGCTGACGTTTTAGAAATATCTGTAGAATACCTTTTAGGATATAGTAAAGATGATCAGATTAATACACAATTAAATAATTTAATCGATGAATTAACAGAAACATTATTCAAATACCGCGAACAATATGATGCAATGAAAGAAATACTATCAGAAAGGTTACAATACTTAAATCAAGTTCTTCATGAAGATGAAATCCATAGAGGAAAAGCGATAACTACTTTACACACTATCAAATCACTTGTAGATAGCAGTGACGAAATGTTTGAGCTTATTTTATCTACTAAGGAAAATCACTTTAAATCTGAAAAACTAAGATTGATTATCCAAAAAAGCAAAGATATGGAAGAAATTGCAGAAAAAGAACGTAAAAAGTTTGAAAATAAAAAAGAAAGCTAAATAAAGAAGTGAAAATTATGAAAATTTTGTTCTAAATATCACTCTTGAATTTAAAAAGCGACTTACACCATACCCACGCACCACAATGTTCAACAATCCTGAAGCGCGTGTGCGAATGCGTGTGCGAATGCGTGTGCGAATGCGTTACCATCTAAAAACCTTTAGTAACAACGTCCGATAACTAAAAATAAACTAATTTTCTCGCGCGTGTGCAAATGCGTGTGCGAATGCGTGTGCGAATCGATTGGAGAAAAAATGAGAAAATACGATATAGAAAAATTATTGCTAGCAGGGGAAAATCAAAGTGTTGAATTCAAAGAAGCTAAAAACTCTTTCCCTAAAGACGGTATGAAAACCATTTGCTCCTTTGCTAATACAAATGATGGATTACTAATTCTGGGAATATCAGAGAATACACAGAATAAAGAATTTTATATTTCTGGGGTCAATAATCCAGATAAAATACTTGATGATTTATATAGTTTAGTTAACAATCCTAAGAAAATTAACAGAAATGTAATAAATGAAGAAAGTGTTCAAGTTATAAATGAAAAAGGAAAGATTATTATCATTATCCCTATTTATAAAGTTGATTATAAGGACAAACCAATATATCTAAACGAAAGTGTAACATCTACTTATTTCCGCCAAGGTACCGGAGATTTTAGATGTTCGCAAGAACAAATCAACTCTATGTTAAGAGATTCCGCTAAGGAAAGTTTTGATAGCACACTTATTCAGGATTTTTCTATTTTAGACTTAGATACAGAAACAATAAAGCTATATAGAGAAAAATTTGATAATATAAATGCGGAGCACCCTTTTTCAAAATTGGATAACGAACAATTTTTAATAAAAATAAATGCTTTACGAAGAGATCGCAAGGACGATAAAATAAAGCCAACAGTTGCTGGACTATTAATTTTTGGTACACATAATTCAATAAAAGAGTTTATTCCACACTATAACGTAGAATATGTTCTAAAAGAGTTTTCTGAAAACAATCGCTTTAAAGATCGTGTGATTTATGATGGTACATGGGGGGAAGATAATCTTTTTAATTTCTTTTACCTAGTTATTGAAAAATTATATCTAACTTTGAATGACAACTCTAACATTCAAGAAAATTCTATGAATAGAATTGGAATTTCAAAATTACGAATTGCAATTCGCGAGGCATTCATTAATAGCCTTATTCATAGCGACTATAAAAGCGAAAAAGGGATAATGATAATTAGATATCCCGACAGGTATATATTCACAAATGGCGGAACACTTAGAATTGACATAAAGGACTTTTTTAGTGGGGCACATTCTGATCCAAGAAACTACTTAATACAAGAAATTTTTAGATTTTTAAATTTATGTGAAAAAGCGGGAACTGGTATACCCAAAATAATGGAAGCAGTTAAAGAGAGTCATTTAAAATATCCCAATTTACGAACTGAATTAGACTCAGTTGAACTTACATTATGGGATACTTCCCTTATAGATAACCTGGATATTGATAACGAATATGAGAAAAAGATATTAGAGTTAATAATCGAACACCGTTTCATAACAAGAGAGACTTTGGAAGAAAAACTAAAAATCCACAAAAATACAATTTTAAAATATTTAAAAAAATTAGTGGAAAAACAAGCTATCGATAAATTCAAATCTGGTAGACAATACGTATACTTTATTACACAAAACCAAGATCCTGAATTTCAAAAATATAACCACATTAATGCTATGTACTCTTTACTGGAAGAAATAAAACGAAAATAAGGGGGTCTCGTAGCCCCTAGCATGATATAAAACCTTTTTGATAATGGCTTGCCTGCTGATGTATTTTAGAAAGGTTTATCATCATGAAGATAACTGAAGTTATAAAAAAAGACGGTAGCAAAGTTTACCGTGCTAATGTATATTTAGGAGTTGACCAGGTAACAGGAAAAAAGGTTAAAACCAAAGTAACAGGTCGGACACAAAAGGAAGTCAAGCAGAAAGCTACTCAAGAAAAGGTAGATTTTCAGAAAGACGGTTGTACTAGATTTAAAGCTAGTTCAATAGATAACTACCAGGAGTTAGCCAATCTTTGGTGGGAAAGCTACAAGCATACAGTAAAGCCTAATACAAGAATAAACGTCAAAAGAATACTAAATAACCATGTTTTACCTTTATTTGGCTCTTATAAGCTTACCAAGCTCACTACTCCACTTATCCAAAGCATAGTCAATAAACTTGCTGATAAAACCAATAAAGGGGAAGAAGGTGCTTTTCTATACTACGATAGCATACACGCGCTTAATAAACGTATCTTACAGTATGGCGTTACTATGCAAGCGATACCGTCCAATCCTGCGCGTGATGTTGTTTTACCTCGTAACACTCAAAAAGCAAAGCGACAAAAAGTAAAGCACTTTGATAATGAAGAATTAAAAAAGTTTCTTGCTTATCTCGATAATTTAGACTTAAATAAGTTTCGTTATTGTTATGAGAATACACTTTATAAATTCTTACTGGCTACTGGTTGTCGTATCAATGAAGCTTTAGCCCTATCATGGTCTGATATTGACTTAGATAATGCAGTTGTACATATCACAAAGACTTTAAACTATAAACAAGAAACCAATAGTCCAAAATCAAAAGCAAGCTATCGGGATTTAGATATAGACCAAGCGACTGTAACAATGCTTAAAGTTTACAAGGTTAGGCAAATCCAAGAAGCTTGGAAAATTGGTAAAACTGAAAGTGTGGTATTCTCTGACTTTATCCATGAGTACCCTAATAATCGAACCTTACAAACTAGATTAAGAACCCACTTTAAACGGGCGAATGTAACTAATATAGGTTTTCATGGTTTCAGACATACTCACGCTAGTTTATTACTTAACTCAGGAATACCTTACAAGGAGCTTCAGCACCGTTTAGGCCATTCCACTCTATCAATGACCATGGATATTTATAGCCACCTCTCAAAAGAAAGCGCAAAAAAAGCAGTCTCATTTTATGAAACTGCACTAAAAGCACTATAAGGGGAGCAAAAAGGGGAGCAAACCCAGAAATCAACATTTTAAGACAAAGCAAAAAGCCCACTGTTGTAGGCTTTCTGTAAGATATTTCTTAAAATTAAAGCATTTTGTTGTAGAATTCAACGACAAGTGCTTCGTTGATTTCTGGGTTGATTTCGTCGCGTTCTGGCAAGCGAGTCAATGAACCTTCCAATTTTTCAGCGTCGAATGATACGAATGCTGGACGTCCAAGAGTAGCTTCTACTGCTTCAAGGATTGCTGGAACTTTCAATGATTTTTCACGAACTGAGATCACTTGACCTGGAGTTACGCGGTATGATGGGATATCAACGCGTTTTCCGTCAACAAGGATGTGACCGTGGTTTACGAATTGACGAGCTTGACGACGAGTAGTCGCAAGACCAAGACGGTAAACAACGTTATCCAAACGACGTTCCAAAAGAAGCATGAAGTTGAAACCTAGGATTCCACCTTTGATTTTTGTAGCTTGTACGAACAAGTTACGGAATTGTTTTTCACCTACACCGTAAGTGAAACGAAGTTTTTGTTTTTCAGCCAATTGCAAACCGTATTCTGACAATTTAGAACGGTTGTTTGGTCCGTGTTGTCCTGGTACATAGTTACGACGTGCCAATTCTTTACCTGTACCTGTAAGTGAAAGGCCAAGGCGACGAGCTTGTTTCCAAGATGGTCCTGTATAACGTGACATGTAAATGTCCTCCTGATATAAATAATATTTCGGTGGAAATAGTCACTTAGAAAGCCCTGATTCGTGCAGATGCCCTTCGCCTAAACAGCCAAGGTTACTTATCATAAGACACCTGTTGACGAGCTTCATGCTTTCCTGCTGATATTTCACACAAAATCCATTCTACCATGAATAGCTGGATTTGTAAAGGGGTTTTAAGCTTTATTTTCATTGCCAGAGAGATTGAGAAGGAGGGTAAAGGTGCTTCCTAGACCGTACTGGCTAGTAACTGTGATTTCCCCACCCAATTGATGGGCCAATTCACGCGCAATCGCAAGCCCTAAGCCATGACCACCTGTTTTCATATTACGCGAAGTTTCGACACGATAAAGACGTTTGAAAATATTCTCCAAATCCTCTGGAGCGATGCCCTGTCCTTCATCGGTCACACTGATTGAAAGCTGGTTCTTCTCCAGCTTAGCCACAACTTCCAGCTTGGTTCCTGGAGCTGAGTATTTAAAAGCGTTATTGACCAGATTCACCAAGATACGAGAAAGTTTGGCATAATCTCCTTCAATCCGGGCAGACTCTGGGATTACCTGCAAGTGGACATCTCGCTCCTCCTGCTCAATCAAGAACTGAAATTCACTCATGCACTCAATCAAGAGCTGGTCCAGAAAAATGCTGTCCTTGCTAGTCGTTTCGACCTGATTTCTAGCTGTGTTTAGGGTCAAAAAATTCAACTCCTCAACCAGTTTATTGAGTCTTTCCGTCTGGCGCCCAATGGTTGCTAGATAATGGTCCTGTTCTCCTTCCTTGATAACCCCATCCAAAATCCCTTCTACCGTCGCTTGGATAGAAGTGATGGGGGTCTTGATATCATGCGAAAGTTGAGCAATCATCAAGCCCTTTTCTCGTTCGCTTTCTTCCAAAGAATCAAAGGTGGCCTGCAAATCATGGGACATTTCATTGAAAGCTTGGCCTAATTGTTGAAATTCTACAGGGCCTTGAACCTCCAGATTTGATGGAAAATCCTTGTCCGCTACCTGCTTGGCATGTTCCTTGAGTTTGCCCAATGAAGTAAAGACAGGCGATAGGAGAAAGAGACTAATCCCAGCACCGACAAGGCTGGCAACGATGGTCATTCCAAGCAGAAAGTAAATCTCGCTTTTCTCAATCAGCATTTTTTGAACAGCCCAAAAAACCACGATAATCGTTAGGAGTGTTGAAATGATATAACCCACTAAAATGTAACTTTTTAATTTCATTGACTACCTCGTGCTTTCTCAATTTTGTAGCCCAAACCCCAGACAGTTTTGATGGTCGGTGTTTCTGCACTAGCATGTTTAGCCAACTCCTGTCGAAGAGCATGAATATGAACATTCAAGGTATTGGTGTCATCCACATAGTCTTCCTGCCAGACCTTTTCATAGAGGTCTGTCTTAGAGAAAACCCGCTCTGGATTGCTGGCTAAAAGCCATAGAAGTTCGAAGGATTTGACTGTCAAATCAAGTGCCACATCTCCGACTTGGACCTCATGGCTACCGTGATTCATCCGTAAATCCCCGAGACTGACGACCTCTGTCTCACCTCCACGATGAAGGCGACGCAAGATATTGTGGACACGCAAAACCAGCTCACGTGGGCTAAAGGGCTTGGCAATAAAGTCATCTGCCCCTAAGCTCAGGCCATAAATCTTGTCCTGCTCACTGGTCTTAGCCGTGATAAAGAGAAAAGGCTGATCTGGAGATTGATACTGGACCTCACTAATCAAATCATAACCATCCATCCGAGGCATCATGATATCTGTAATAATCAAATCAATCTGTTTTCGCTTGAAGATTTCTAAGGCCTCTACTCCATCATGAGCCACCAAAACCTGATATCCTGCCTGAACCAGATAGCGTTGATGAATATCTGTGATTTCTACCTCATCGTCAACGAGTAAAATTGTCTTTCCCATCTGTCTCTCCTTTGAAAAAAACAGTGCTATACCACAATAGTATAACACTATTTTAATCTCTTTACGAACATTCTAAACGATATCTGGATTTTTCAAATCCTAGATAGAAAGTCTGTAGTTAGACTAGTCATTTTCCTCTTTTTTAGCTTTCAAACCGAGGCCGCCTAGCAGTCCGGCCAAGGCAAGTCCAAAGAATCCAATAGTAGCCATTGATGTTTGAGCTTCACCAGTATATGGAAGCATGTCTTTTTGCTCTTTCATTTTATCAGCCATCATTGGATTTGATGCCTTGTTATTAGCTGCCATCCTGCCTTCATCAGACATTTTGCTTGAGGCTGCTGGAGCTTGATCTTGTTTCATGCTTGGTGTTGCCATTGGCTGGCTAGCATTCATGGTTTTGTCCTGCTCTTTGTTAGGCATCATCTTATCCTGACTAGCAGCTGGCATTTTAGATTTCATCTCATCTTGATTGGCACTAGGCATTTGAGCGTTCATCTTAGACGCATCTTGATGACTATTCATCATTGGAGCCGGCATAGCTGAACCATTAGAAGATGGGACGAAACCTGACTGCATCGGAATCAGAGACTGATGTCCATGCAAGTTCACTGTCAAATCTTTTGTCGCTACAAGGTTGCTCAAGTCTGCCTTGCCGTCTTTAGCACCGTACACTTTGATGGTAGCTTTATAGCTTTGAGTGCCGTTTTGTTTCAAGAGGTCAAGAAGAGCTTTATCAGATTTTCCTTGAGTGCCGGCCAAGTCTACTTCATAGAAATAGAGACCTTTGCCCAATTTTTCTACTGGTGGAAGAGCTGGATTTTTAGCTGAACCATTGTCTGACCATGGGGCCTTGTCAGAAGCTTTCAAAATCAGACGAGTCAACATGCCGTCACCAGCAAAGAATTCGTACGGGATAACTTGGTTGACACCAGCTGTGAATGGACCTGGGAAGTTGGCCTTGTCCAAGTAAGTAGCTGGGACATCTACTGTGTCTTTGGTGTTGTCAGCTACGCCTTTTTGGACTTCAGCTGGAGTAGTTAAGCCATTCAAGTTGACATTCAAATCTTTTGTCGCTACGAGATTGCTCAAATCCGCCTTACCGTCCTTCGCACCGTACACTTTGATAGTTGCCTTATAGCTTTGCGTACCATTTTGTTTCAAAAGGTCTAGAAGCTCTTTATCTGATTTGCCTTGAGTGCCGGCCAAATCCACTTCGTAGAAGTAAAGGCCTTTGCCCAATTTTTCTACTGGTGGGAGAGCGGGATTTTTCGCTGAACCGTTGTCTGACCATGGAGCTTTATCAGAAGCTTTCAAGATAAGGCGAGTCAACATACCGTCACCGGCGAAGAGTTCGTATGGAATAACTTGATTGACACCAGCTGTAAATGGACCAGGGAAGTTGGCTTTGTCCAAGTAAGTGGCTGGGACGTCTACTGTGTCTTTAGTATTGTCGGCTACACCTTTTTGCACTTCAGCTGGAGTGGTTAAGCCATTCAAGTTTACATCCAAATTCTTAGTCGCTACAAGGTTGCTCAAATCTGCCTTGCCGTCTTTTGCACCGTACAATTTGATAGTTGCTTTATAGCTTTGCGTACCATTTTGTTTCAAGAGGTCAAGAAGCTCTTTATCTGATTTACCTTGAGTACCGGCCAAATCTACTTCATAGAAGTAGAGGCCTTTGCCCAATTTTTCTACTGGTGGAAGGGCAGGATTTTTAGCTGAGCCATTGTCTGACCATGGGGCCTTGTCTGATGCTTTCAAAATCAAACGAGTCAACATACCGTCACCGGCGAAGAATTCATATGGAATGACTTGGTTGACACCGGCTGTGAATGGACCTGGGAAGTTAGCCTTGTCCAAGTAAGTGGCTGGGACGTCTACTGTATCTTTAGTATTGTCGGCTACACCTTTTTGTACTTCGGCTGGAGTGGTTAAGCCGTTCAAGTTGACATCCAAATCCTTAGTCGCTACAAGGTTGCTCAAGTCTGCCTTGCCGTCCTTCGCACCGTACACTTTGATGGTAGCTTTATAGCTTTGAGTGCCGTTTTGTTTCAACAAGTCTAACAAATCTTTGTCTGATTTTCCTTGGGTGTCGGCCAAATCCACTTCATAGAAGTAAAGACCTTTGCCTAATTTCTCTACTGGTGGGAGAGCTGGATTTTTAGCTGAACCATTATCTGACCATGGGGCCTTGTCAGAAGCTTTCAAAATCAAACGAGTTAACATACCGTCTCCGGCGAAGAATTCGTATGGGATGACTTGGTTGACACCTGCTGTGAATGGACCTGGGAAGTTGGCTTTGTCCAAATATGCAGCTGGGACGTCTACTGTGTCTTTGGTATTGTCAGCCACGCCTTTTTGAACTTCGGCTGGAGTGGTTGTTGGTTGAGCTTCATTTGCTTCACGGTCTTGTCCAGTAACTGCAGAAGCAGGATTTGTCGCAGGTTTAACAGCAGCTTCTGTTTCTTTCTTAGATTCTGGTTTTGCTTGCACTTCTTCTTTTGGTGCTACTACTTGGTCTTTAGCAGCCACATCCGCTTTCTCTGGAGAGTTTGTAGTATCCAAGCTTGCTTTAGGTGCTGAGTCTGCCTGTTCTGAAGGAAGAGCTGTATCGACTGCTTCTTTGAGAAGTTCTGCTGGTAAGTCGCTCTTTTCACCCACCGAAGCAGCTTCTGGTACGACTTGAGCAGGGGTTGGATTGACCACATCGGCACGTACAGAACTTGGTTGGCCAACTAGGACAAAGAAGCCACTAGCCACAACAACTGAGGCAACACCGACACTAAGACGGCGAATAGACCAGCGAGTATATCTTTGATTTGGATTGAATTTCATAGGATTCTCCTTAGAGTTTTTCTTTATTTGATGACTCTAGTATAATCTCCTAAAATTAAAAAGGATTAAGAAAAAGTTAAAATTTTTCTTAAATCCCTCTTATAAAATACTTATATTAATTAAATCCATAAACAGATTTGGTGATTTGATAGACGACATTGGAAAGTTTGCGAGCTGGCAAGACGGAGTGTTTGGTCAAACGACTCAACATGGTCTTGCGAATAGTCTGAAAGACCTCTGGATTTTCCTGCTGAATATAGGTCCACAGCTCCCGTTTTTTGGCCAGATGCTCTGCTGTTCCAGCTCGGTTAAGCAAAGCACTGGAAATAACCGTCGTAATCTCAATGTGATTCAGCAGATACTCTCGCATTTTGGGGTGGCTTACTTTAGATAAATCAAGCTGGTCTACCAAGAGTCGATTGACCTTGAGTTGCTGGTCAATGCGCTTAATCATCACTTGCTCATTGACTGACTGGTCCTCACGCCCAATCAAATAACGATAGAAATCGACAGGCAGATAGTACATGGTCTTGACCTGCTGAAGGGGGGTAAAGACAAAGAGATTATCGACATAAAAGGTATGCTCAGGCAATTGGAACTGGCTCGTTCGCAACAAATCTGTCCGGTAAATCAGCGAGTGCATCATGATATACTGGCCTTTTGAGAAATTTCCAATCTGATCCCAGCCAAAAATCTTCTGGACAGGCAAGACTGACTCGTAACTCATACTCTTCTTACGAGACTGACCTTCCTTTTCATATACAAAATTAGTCACAAAGGCATCAACTTCCTGCCCCTCACTCTCTAGTTCCTGCAAGGTTTCGAGAATTTTCAGGTAAGCACGGGGATCCACCCAGTCATCACTGTCAACTACTTTAAAATAACGCCCAGAAGCCTCCGCCAAGCCACGATTGACCGCACCGCCATGGCCCTTATTTTCCTGATAGATGGCTCTAACGATGTTAGGATACTTGCTGACTAAACGCTCAGCGATTTCCTGAGTCTGGTCCTGAGACCCATCATTGATAATCAAAATCTCAACTTGCTCACCACCAATCACTAGCGACTCCACACAGTAATGAAGATAGGCTGCGGCATTATAGCTAGGAATGGCGATAGACAATAACTTCATAATCTACTCCTTTAGGGGACTGATTTTTTCTTTCTCTCTTGTCACTTCTTTCTATTCTACCATAAAGTCCAGCTTCTGAAGGACTTTTACTAGAATACAAGGGTTGCTATCTCTATTTGCTATTTTGAGCATCAAAAAAGAGGGGATTCCCCTCCTTACGAATTTAATTCTACCAAGTCATCTAGATACTGGTTATTTATTACTGCCAAGATATAGGCATCTGCCCTCAAGAGATCATTAGGGCCAAACTGGACATCCAAGGGTGAATTTTCTTGTTCACGAAATCCTAGGACATTGAGGTTGTATTTGCCACGTAGATCTAGCTGGCTCAGGCTTTGACCTGCCCAGACACTCGGAATTTTCATCTCCACGATAGACACATTTTTATCCAGCTGAAAGACATCAACATTGTTATGAAAGAGAATGGTCTGCGCTAGAGACTGCCCCATTTCATACTCAGGTGAAATCACCGAGTCAGCACCGATTTTTTCTAGCACCTTCTTAGCTGTCTGGCTTTTGACCTTGGCAATAACCCTTGGTACCCCTAGACTCTTACAATGCATAACTGCAAGCACACTCGATTCCAGATTTTCCCCTGTTGCCACTACAACCGTATCACAGGTATCAATTCCTGCAGTTCTGAGGAGTTCCTCGTCTGTAATATCGCCCACAACTCCACGCGCCAAAACTGGCTCAAATTGATTGATACGCTCGGCGTGGTCGTCAATAGCAATGATATTCATATCTTGCTTGGCAAGGGCCATCAGGACACTACTCCCGAAAATCCCCAAGCCTAAAATTCCAATCGTACGATCTGACATCATTCTTCCTTTCTTATCCAATACTAATATCTGCTTTCATATACTGAATCAAATCTTTCTTATCAGGCTGGTAATCCGCTAGACTAACCAGCAAGGTCAAGGGACCGATACGGCCAATAAACATGAGCACCATGACAATGCTGAGAGCTAGCTTGCCCAATTCTGGTGTCAGATTTGCCGTTACCCCAACTGTCGCAAGAGCTGAAATGGTCTCAAACATAAGGTAGATAAATCGCGGTGTTCCTTCTGCCGTAATTCCCAACAACACCAAGCCCAACAAGAAGGTCATCAAAAAGATAATGAAGACACTAAAGGATTTTTGAACTGTTCGAGCCTCAATAGTTCTCTGCGCAACATTGGCATGAGGTAAACCCAGCAATTCACTACGCGCAAAGACCAACAAGACAAAGAAAGTCGTAATCTTGAGTCCCCCAGCCGTCCCTCCAGGCGCTCCACCCAGAAACATCTGTAGGATATAGATAAACAAGGTCACAGGCCGAGCTTGAGTGTAATCAATAGAAGCAAAGCCAGCTGTTCTCATGCTGACGGTTTGGAAAAAGCTAACCAGCACTTTCTCTGGAACACTGAGATTGCCAATTGTTCCTGGATTGTGCCACTCCGTAAAGAGTGTGGATACTGTCCCAAACAGCAAGATCCCTGCAGTCAAGAAGAGAACCAGCTTAGTGTGGAAACGCAGACGGCGTTTTTTCTTCTTGTCAAACTGGGTTGCCAAGTCAAACCAGACCATAAAGCCAAGACCACCCGTGATAATCAAGCCAGCAATGACCAGATTGATCAAGGGATCCGTCTGAAAAGCCACTAAACTGCTACTGCCGAAATTATCAAAACCAGCATTACAAAAGGCTGAAATGGCTAAAAAGATAGAGGTAAAAATGCCTCGTCCCCAGCCGAACTCAGGAATAAAACGGAAACTTAGTAGAAAGGCACCCAAGCCCTCCACTAGAAAAGTCGTCAAAAAGATAGATCGCATAAAGGCCTTCAGCGACCGAGTCTCCCCGTAACTAAAGCTTTCCTGAATAGTTTCACGACTGCGAAGACTGAGCTTTTGCTTCCCCTGAATATAAAAGACCCCGATAAAAGTCATGAGCCCCAGACCACCAATCTGTATCAAGAGCATACAAATCAACTGCCCCCAGACATTATAGGTAGTAGCTACCGGTTGCGTAGAAAGGCCGGTTACACAGACCATAGACACCGTCGTAAAAAGATGGTCAAAATAAGTGGCCTGCGAACCACTCGCTTGGACAAAAGGCAAACTCAAAAGGAGAGAGCCTATAAAAATAACTCCAGCGAAACTTAAAAAGATGCGACGAGCTGGCGAAAGTCCGCCCAAGGCTCTCTCAATTTTTTTCACAAATAATTTGAATAACATACATCCATTGTACCATAAAAAGTAGGAGAGTAGCTATATCTGAAAGGCTATCTCAAGGCAGAGTTCCAAGGCCTTCTCGAAAGCTTCTGAACCCCAGTCACGACTATCGTACTGGTCCAAGTCTGCTAAGGAATCAGCTGTAAACAACAACTCTCCCCAGAGAACCCCACGCAGTTGGGCTACTGCTGCAAGCGCAGAACACTCCATCTCCACAACAGCACAGCCTTCTTCCTTGCGATAAGCCACCTTTTCAGCCGTTTCTCGGTAAAAACCGTCTGTCGTCCAGGTCATGACTTCTTCATAGGGAATCCCTTTGGCTTCCAACACTCGCTCAATAGCAGCAGTAGCCTCTGGCTGAATTTCCATATAGCGAGAAGGTGCCACATAGTGATAGCTAGCACCTTCGTCTCGTAAAGCCCGAACAGGGACTAGAAAGGCATTTTCTTCTATATCAGCCAGTACACCACAGGTTCCAGTGGAAATAATCTGCTCCACACCATATCCAATCAACCAATCCATAAACTGGGCTGCTGGAGCTGAACCAACAGGAGCCTGAGCCAGACAGACCTCCTTGCCCTTGTAGCTCATGACGTAGACTGGATAGGTCTTGGTGGCAGAAAGGAATTCGCCGACACAGTCCGCCCCTACTTCCCTCGCATAACGGTCAATCTCCTCTTCTAAAAAAGCATAGACACACTTCTTTGGCAAGTGCAAGTCTAGCCCCTCGTGATTGGGCATGATAACCGCACGAGGATTATCATCAAACTCTAAAATAGGAATCGCATGTTTCTGAATCATGACCCACCTCCTCTAATTTTGTACTATTGTATCAAAAGCTGACTGAGTGTCAAGGAGGAGGCTGATAAATTGAGGAGAAAAAAGCATCCCAGTTACGAGATGCTTTTAAATTAATCAATGAAGCAAACTTGCTAAGATATGGAGTAGGTAAATGTGGGCTGGGTAAAAGATGATAAAACCCATAAAAAAGAAACAACCTCCGCTGTTCCTTCTTACTTCTATTTCACATCTATCTCCTTAATCACGCGCGCAGGATTGCCAGCTAGAACAACATTGTCTCCAAAGGACTTGGTAATCACGGCCCCTGCTCCTGCCACTACGTTATTTCCCAGTGTCACTCCAGGAAGGACAATAACGCCACCTCCAGCCCAAAAATTGTCACCGATGGTGATGGGCTTTCCGTATTCGACCCCTGAATTGCGTTCATGCGGATCCAGCGGATGGAGTGGGGTTAAGAACTGACAATTGGGGCCAATCATGGCATTGTCTCCGATACGAATCGGGCAAACATCCAGCATGGTCAAGTTCCAATTAGAATAAAATTTTCCCCTAGATGGATATTGACTCCATAATCGACCACCAGGCGTGGATTGACATAGAAATTTTCCCCAGTTGAACCAAACCAAGTCTTGATAATCTCCGCCCCCTTCAAGGGGTCTGGCTCCTGGTTAAAAGCAGCCTGTTTCTGGCGAGAAGCCTGAGCCAAGGCCCGCAACTCGGGGTCAAACGGATGATAGGGTTCCCCTGCAATCATTTTCTGGTATTCACTGGTCATTGTATTCTTCTCCTTGTTCCCTACTATCATATCAAATTTTCTACATATCCGACTAGGATAAGGGGTACTTTCTACAATTTATGCTCTGATTTTTATCACATCTTGCCTATCTTGCTAAGCGAATACGGGTCACAATTCCGTCTAAGTCTGTGATTTCCAGCTGGCTAGATGTCAGCCACTTGCTTGGTGCATCAACTTCCTGTACTCGCTCGGCAATCATTAACAGTTCTTCTTTATGTGCGACTTCGATGACATAGTAGGCCAAGCCTGGCAAACCCGGCTTACGCGGAGCCAGACTTTTTCCTCCCCATTCATTGACCGCCAAATGATGATGGTAGTCTCCTGCCGCAATCCAACTGGCGCTAGGTACACTGAATTTATCCTCTAGCCCTAACACCTTTTGATAAAACTGGCTGGACTTTCGACTGTCCTTGACGGAAAGATGGATATGCCCCATTCTCGTGCCTTCTGCTAGGATAAAAGGCTCTACTCTGTCCCCCAACTCATAGATATCCTGTGCCGCAAGGGCTTCAGTCACCCCGATAATGCGTCCATCTTCTCGAATATCCCATGTGGAAACCGGCTTATCTCGATAGAGTTCAATGCCATTTCCCTCCAAATCCTCCAAGTAAATGGCCTCGCTGTAACCATGGTCTGCACCGCCGACAAGAGTAATCTGTAAATCTGTCAGGTGTTTCAAGACATCAGCCAAAGCCTTGCGTATCGGCAAAAGAATGGCCAGATGGTAAAGGCCATAATGTTCCCTTACTTGTCCCTCTTCTTGTGCTTGAATCAGCTGCACCAATGCTTTTCCTCCAAGTCCCAGAATGACCTCTGTCTCAGTTTGAGATAAGATTTCCAAACCAATGATTTGCTGATAAAAGGCTATTTGACTGGCCAAATCCTTTACATTTAAAACTGCCTCTGCCAAATAAATGTGGCTCTTGTATTCATAGGTCATAAACTATTCTCCTTTTGTTGTAATTAAAACAATTACATCTATTATATAATTCCTATCAAGAAAGTCAAGCCAGACAACTTGAAAGAACTCCCTTAGCAAAAAACAATCCCAGAAAAAATCTTCTAGGATTGTTTTGTATTTATTTTACTAGACTAGCAAAGTTATTTCTCAAATCAACGTTTTCTGTGGGATTGAGATACATCTTGTCACCATTGGTCGTTGGCGAGTGAAAAACGATTCCTTCGCCAGTGTCTGTAATAGCAAAGAAGTAATTGTGAATGGTTGGATAGTTATCCCAATTACTATAAGTCTCTACAATGCGATATTTGGCAGTGCCACTACCTGTTTTTGAAAATTCCGCATCTAGTTTGCTACCATCTTTCCAGTAAAGCATGTCAGCTCTAATGTTCCCCGATGCGATTCCTTTTTGGTAGTTAGGCTGACCCATTTCATCACCCCAACTCTTCATAAAGTCTGCCAAGGCTGCGGATTTATCAGCTGTCCAAAGGCCGGTTTCTTCTGTTTTGGAAGGAGTCGTTTCCTTGGCTTCTTTCTTACTTTCACTCGATGAACTGCTAGTACTGCTACTACTTGCTTCCGATTTAGAAGAAGAGGAAGAGCTGGCACTCGTTTCTTCCTTAGCAGGGGTAAATTTAAACTCTTCCCATGTAAACTTGTCTGCCGTAACTTCATCAGCTTCTGATTTGCCGAAATTCTCAAGCAACTTCTTATCCGTAATCTTGATAGACTTGCTATCCACTTTTGTAGGTCCCTTGGCACCTTCTAGTTTGTAAAGAGTTCCTTCCCCTTCACCAGTTCCAGAAGACCAGGTCAAAGCTAAGACTTCACCTGTTTTAAAGAATTTCATAGAGCTACGAGCACCACCATGTCCTGCTACATAACCCTCTGCTAGTAGGGTTGGTTGCCCTCCTTTCAGATAATACAAGCCTGTAAAGAAGTAATTTTTCCCTGCAGTTTGGCTACCTACTAACATTTCAGACTGGCCATCTCCATCTAAATCTAGGAAAGTATAACGTTGTTTTGAAGGATCCGCTGCAGCTGCTTCAATAACCCATGAGTTTATCATACGGTCAGATTTGTGAAGCTTGGCTTCGATCTCTGGTGCCTGTTTCTTACCTGAAGATAAGATAACCTCATAATCCTCAAAAACACTCTTATAAAGGTCTTCTGCCTTTGTCTCAGCCTGCTCCTTAGAGCCACCAAAAAAGCTTTTCAAAGGCTCTGGTAAATCAATTGAACTACAAGCAGTCAAGCAAGTCACTGACAGAGCCATAGCCAACCCTAACATCCATTTCTTTTTCATAATACTCTTTTTCCTTTTTTATTCATTATACAAGAAAGACTGGAGAAAGTGCAATTAAAATCCTTAAAAACCCTTGTAAACTGTAATAAAATCAGATCTATTTATATACAACAGAAAAAGGAGCGGATAGAATATCCTACTCCTTAATCTTGTCAGAAAATCTAATTAGAATTAGTCTTCTTTTTTCTTGCGAGCAACAAGTCCAAATCCACTCAAGACTCCAAGAAGTCCAAGTGCTGCTAGGCTAGCATTGTCTGCTGTACCAGTGTTTGGAAGCTCTGCTTGTCCTTTAGCTTCTGATGAAGCTGCTGGAGCTTGTGGTGCTTCACCATTGACTGGGGCTGATGGCATCGCTGGAGCAGCTGGGTTAGCCGGTGTTGTTGGCTGACTTGGGTCTGTAGGAACTACTGGAGTTTCTGGCTGACTTGGGTCTGTCGGTTTCACCGGACTTGTTGGGTTTGTTGAAGGTCTTGCTGGAGAACCTGGTTGAGATGGAATGAGTGATCCTCCATTTGTAGAACCTTCTTTTTGAGGTCTTCCATTTGTAGTACGTTTAAATACGTGGATGACATCGCCAGTTTCTTTAACATTTATTGTTTCTACTAAGGCATATCCTGGGATCTCTCCAGCTGGGTTATCACCTTCAGCTAATGGTTTCACAGGTTTACCATTTACATCTACCCATACTGTAGAAGGTTTGTCAGATGTTGTTGGTTTGAAGATGTGTGTTACTTTACCTGTTTCTGGGTTTGTAACTGTTCCTACTAGTTTGTAGTTTGGTACTTTTCCAGCTTCTTCTGTTCTAGGTGCAGCTGGTTTCAATGGTTTACCATTTACGTCTACCCACTCAGTAGTCTTACCTTCTTCGATTGATTTCTTAACTTTCTCAGCTTCTTTCTTAGCCTTTTCCTTAGCTTTTTCTTTTTGCTCTGGAGTCAAGCTTGGATCTTTATCAATGTTCTTGATTTTTTCTTCCAAGTCTTTATCGACAGATTCTTTCGCTTTAGCTTTTTCTTCTGGGGTTTGATTCTCCTAGGTGATGATGGTGCAACAAGGTCTCAACGACTTCAAAGTCCAAGGCATCGTCGATATCATAAGAATAGAGTTTGAGCATTTCATAGGCTACTGTCTTATCCGTGTAAAAGGTCTCATCTCTCAGGTAAAGATCCTTGCGAGAAATCCAGATACTACCATTGGGATAGTAATAGACAGGCTCTTTTTGCCGAGCATAGTGCTTGGAAACCTGAGGTGGACGGATAAATGTCGACTCCTCCAACTGCAAGAAAAGACTACGACTCTTGTCTGCCTTGACACAAGAAATCAGATGGTCGGCGCCAGACTGACAGTAGAGTTGGTAGGACTCGATGAGGTGCTCCACCTCTCTCAGGGGCGAGGTCACCTGTAGATTCACAAAGACCTGGTCTTCCTCAAAGGGCTGCAAAAAGTCTCGTAAGGTCTCTAAGCTAGAGGTTGTTGATAGGGCCAATTCTTTTGGTCTATGGACACAACGAATCTCTGGATAGGCTTGTCTACAGAGTTCTAGATAGGCTAGTGAGTCTGAGGAAACCCAGATGTCACTAAATAACTTGGAGGCTAGAGCGACTTCTATGGTGTAGAAAACCAAGGGTTTGCCTGCAAGCGGTTTGATATTTTTATCCACTAAGCCGCGTGAACCCGAACGGATTAAAATCACGGCTATGGGTTTAGATTTTGCTTTCATATAGTTTTCCTAGAATTGAGATGAAAAGGGCAGATAGGGTGGTGATGATGCTATTTAACCAGGGATTGGGGTTGGGAAAAAGGCCACTGTAATGATAGAGAACCAAGGCTCCTAGACTAAAGACCAGATAGATTTTGGCTAGTTGCAAACTCGGTTTTTTGAGGAGTAGGACTAAGAGGTACAAACCACCTATCACACCTAGTGTCAGGCCCATAAAGCCGTTAATCCACTCATAGATGGAGTAGATTTCTGCATTCATGAGTAAGAGGCAGAGGAGCCAGGACAGACCTGCTAAGACAAAGGATAGAAGGCTTGGCGACCAGCGAATCTTTGACCAGGTAAAATCCAACTTCAAGCAGGTCACGATTGCATTCATACTAGATGAAACCGTGGATTGGCCTGCTGCCAAGAGAGCCAACATGATGAAACTACCAAACCAAGGTGCCAGACCTTCCCGAGCATAGGCAATGAGAACAGGATTGGTCGATGTGGTGGCGAAATTTTCCTGCCGAATCAAGCAACCAATCAGATAGAGTAAACTGGCAATCCCAAAGGACAAGAGTCCCTGAAACCATAAGATTTTCCCAATTTTCCGACGTCCCATTTTGCTGTTAAAACGTTGAACGATATCCTGCGAAGAAACGTAGGAAAACAAGCTACTAAAACCTGCTCCTGCAACTAAGATAAAGACCATCTTCCCATCCAGCGTCTCTGCAAAGTGAGATAGCTGTTGACTGCTATTCACGACTAAACCAGATTGGGCAATTCTTGGTAGAAATAGGGCTAGTATAGCTAGTAGGACCAAACCCTGAAAGAAGTCCGTCCAAAGCACAACCAAGAGACCACCCCTTGCCAGATAATAGACCGTCAAGATAAGGAGTAAAGCTGACAAGACCAGCGGATTGATAGGGATAAAGGGCTCTAAGGCCTGCGACAACAAGTAGGTCACCACTGCTATTCGCCCCAACTGGTAGAGGATGAAAAGCCCTGAAGCCAGTGAACGAATGCCAGCCGATTGAAACTTGTCCTCTAACAGATGATAGGCTGTCTCGTAGTTTCCCTTTTGATAGAGGGGCAAAAAGTAGCGATGAGCCAGCGGAATGGCTAGAAAGATGCCACACTGGGCAAACCAGAGATAGGACCTGTCTGTATAGGCATTCCCCACCAGAGTCAGAAAGGAAATGGGGCTGAGTAAGGTCGCAAAGACTGAGAAGGCCAAAACTGTCACTGGAACAGCTTTCTTAACCTGATAGTAATCCTCTTCGCTCCCTTTTTTGCGATAGGCAATCCAGGAAATCAAGCCGAAATAGAGCAATAGGATGACTAGAATTCCCAACATCCTAGAAGTTCCTATCTAGTAGTTCTCTGTATATTTGACCTACTTTTTCTGTAAACATTGGTGGTAAAAACTTGGTGTCATACCCTTGTTTCGCTAACGTATCAGTCAACACTTCACTGGCAACTAGGTATTTGTTTGTCTGGCGCAGATTGGCGAGACGTAAGTCTCGCATGATATCTTCATGAACGACTTCATAATAATTTTTGTCCGTATTTTCCATATAACGCCAGAGGCTGGGTTTGGGAACGATTTGTTGGTCACGGATAAAGAGGTCGGTTTGCTGGGCCCATCTAGCTAAGAACTTAACCAGCAAGTCCTCTTCAGAACGGATTTCTCCTCCTATGCGGTAGATGTATTCTGGGTAAAAGATAGTGACAATTCTCGACATACTATACACTCTTTCTCTCTTATTTTCTGCTTACAAAAGAAAAACCACCCTCACAAAAAAGCGAGGGTAGTTCATCCGTTACAATGCTTGGGGATTTCCTAGCAAGTTCCCCCTCAAAAGGACTTTATGCTATTCTATCACAAAGACTGACCATCTGCAAGGTAGACTGGCTTAGATAGGATAGCTTGGGGGAGTTTTCTTATTACTTATAAATCGATTCTCTGAAATCATCTGTGCTACGTAGGTAGGCATTGTAGATTTTTTGTTTTAACAAGTGGACCCAACTTGCAGGTGCATGGCTTGTCGTACGGTCAATGTTAGCCACATCTTTCGCCACTGCTTGATCGATGAGTTCTTGCATTTGAGCAGCTGAACGAATTGTAATCTCCTTGCTGCTGTTTGGTACACCAAGTTCATACTGAATAGTGATTGGTTTCAACTGGTCTTGCTTGCGAATACGTTTATTAAACATATCCTTCTTGAAATCAGCCCATGAACCATATTGGTTGGCAAAGACATTTTTCAAGACGAGACTATCAGTGATGAGTCCCACATCTTTTCCGTGCCAATCTGAATAGGTAATGTCCCCATTGCGTTTAGCTTCTTCTGCATATTGGTTGGATATATATGGTAAGAAGCCATCTTGGTAACCTTTTTCTGCCAACAATTCGTAGGCTGTCTTTCTAAACATGATATCACCAGGCGCACCCTTTGGATTGCTGAGGGCAGCATAAATCGGTGAGAACATGCTGATAAGATGATAGCCATTACGAGTATAGTCACTCTTATCACGGTAAGCCCGACGGTTGATGATATCATTGTCAATCAAGGCATCCAGACTAGTTAGTTTGCTTACTTCAGCATCTGTCAGTGGACGAACAGAGTTTCCTGCATGCGTTTGTTTATGGTACTTGTCCTCAATGTAGAAATTCTCTATTTTTCTAAACCATTTTTTCTTGACATCGTTAGACTTAGTTAAAATGGCATTGGCTTCCATAGCGTCCAAGGTATACAAGACATCGTACATACCGTGTACATACTCTTGCAATGCTGCGGCTGATGTGAAGCGACTTGTCGGATCATAAGTATGCAAGCGAGTTGGTGAATTCTTATCCCCTTTATAGAGAGTATTCAAGACAATAGCATCCTTATCTAGACTGTCAGCAGATTGCAACAGTCCTAAGGCATACAACTCTGCTCCCAATCCTTCACGACGACCTTTACCTTCAAAGTAAATATGTCCATCAGAATTATGAACCATTTCATGGGTATAGACTGATGTTCCGTATTTATCCAACAAGCGGTCGCTGACATAGTGGACCTCAGAACCGTTGGCATAGGCCCCGGCTCCTTTACTTTCCCCATACCACTTACCAGTTGGTCCAAAGAAGTTGTAGATAGAATCAATGGCCTTATCAGACAGGGTAGCCCAGTAATAATTACTATTGCTATCTTTCATACCAAAGCCATCTGAAACCATGACTGAGCGGAAGAGTTTCTCTTTGTATTCTGGTGAAAGGAGATGATACCAGATATCATAGTGGTCTCGTTGCCATTCAGCCGACTGGTCGACCTTGCCACGGACATACTGACGCAATTCTTCTCCTGATAAGACTATATTATTGACACGATCACGGTAGCGTTCGTAGCCACCAAAGGCCAAGGTAGAAAGGTTTGAAATCACATAAACATCCTCTTCTGGCAATGTCAATAGCGGTAGGAGCATATTTTTTAATTTCCAACTTGGTGCCGTAATACGGTCATAGACTCCCAGCGTATAGTTACTATCTGGTGTTGCTGACTCTTGTTTGGCACGCACTTCTGGAATCGCTGATTTACTCTCTACGATATAGGCCTTGGTATTTGTCTTCAACCATTCATTATTGGTTTTAGTTGGTAGGAAGAGTTTTCTGTAAGACTCTAGTAAATCAGTCACTGTCTTGCGACCTTTTGCAGCAGCCAGGGTTGTTTCATAGGCAATTGGATTATTTGATGCCTTGAGATTTTCCATACCGCTCTGACCTAGGGCAATGATAGTATCCAAGGTTGAAGCTGTGCTATTGCCATCAAAGTCAAACTTATAGGTATTGAGGTCCTTGGTATTGATGTGATCATAGTTGATATTGTACCAGCGATTGAGGTAGGTCAAACCAAGCAAGAAAGCTTCCTTGTTGTTCTTGATTTTCTCACTGATGTAGGTCGCTACACTATCTCCCATCGTATTGATAGACTTGTCCATGGTTAGCACTTTACGGAGATGTTCGCCGATATTAGCCTTGACTTTTTCAAATTCTTTGTCCAAATACAGCGGATCAAGTGGAGCATCTGCCTCAATGCCCAGAACTCTTCTCATGGCTGCTGAGTCATATTCGACCCCTTGCAAATCTGCTAGGACTTGATTGGTCACTTTCGTATAATCAGATAGAAAGGCCTCTGGCGTAAAGATAAAGGGTTTACCTGCTACGCTGTACTCTGCAATTTGTGTATTTTTGAAGTCTTCTTTGTAGGTGACATCTAGATAACTGATTGTATTGTCAGCAAAATGCAACATAAGCTTATTGATTGCTACTTTATTGGCCTGAATATCTGTGATGATGTCATTGTCCTTCATTGGTACGACATCCAACAGTTCTGTAGTATAAAGCTTATCAGTAGGATCGACTTGATTTCCATAGTGAACCACTAACTCTTTGTTGTAGAAAGGCATCAATTTCTCGATATTGTGATAAGCAACTTTTCGACTAGCTTGGCCTTGGCTTAACTGAGTATAGTCCACACTTCGTTGATTGTCCTTGAGTGTTTGACCTGTATCGTTTAGTGTCACTGTCATCCCATAAGACTGAACCTTTTCTCTGGCCTGGTCTTGGGTAATTGGGGTCGCATAGAGATCGACCTTCTTGTTCTCAACAACAGTGCTAGCATCTTTGATGTCCGCTCCCTTATATTGGTCTCCTGTGATGCCATAACCATCTCCAGTATTAACCATGCTAACGACATGATGGATACGGCCATTTTGCCATGTAGAGCCAGCTATACCTCCGACTCGAGGATAGGTTGTCGTATTGAGGATGGTTCCACTTGCTAGTGCATGAGAGACCAAAGCACCACTTTGAACTTTCCCTACAATACCTCCAGCAAATTGGTCATTGTTGCGGGCATTGCTAGAAATACTTGTATCAACAGCTACCTTATCAATCTTAGCCTTAGTACCAGATAAGAGCCCTGCTATACCTCCCACATAGTAAGGAGAAGCATCCGTATGCTTGGCCTGAATGCTACCTGTAAAGGAACTATTAGTAATTTCTGTATCCTGAGCCTTCGCTACCAAACCTGCAACTGACTTGCTACCTGTCAATTGACCTTCTACAGCTACATTACTAATCTGACTATTAGTAGCTACTTTTGCTAGGCTGGCTGTGTCATCTTGACTCTTAATCGCTACTGCTTTAAGGTCAATATCTTTCACAGTAGCCTTGGTCAAGTTATCAAACAAGGCTGTCTTGAGGTCATAAATCGCAAACGGCTTCCCATCACTCGCACCGATAAGATTACCAGTGAAAGTGCCTGTCACATAGCTGGTTTGTCCCTTTGCTAAGGCCACTTCATCAGCTGTCATATCAGCTCCAAGTTTAAAGGTTCCAGCGAGATTACCTTGCATGGCAGCAATCAGTTTCTTGAAGGAAGTATAGACACCGTCCTTGGCAAGCTTTTGCTTATCAACTGTGAAGCTATAGTTATCCTTGTATGCTGAATCTTTCTCTTGAACCAGTTCATTGAAGGCAACGGTTACCTTGTACTTCCCATCCTCTGTTTCCTTAATAGAGCTAACTGGTAGCAACATTTCTTTCATCTTATCTGATTTGACTTTGACAAAATAAGGTGACAAATCACTTGGTACTTCTGATAAATTCAGATAGCGACGGTAGTGACCATCTTCCTTACCATAGAGCCCCACTTCATCCACATCTTTGATTTCAATTTTCTTATAGTCCAATTGAAAATCTTTCGTTGATACTTCTGTATTTTCCTGATCAGATTGGCCTAGATTATAGGTCAGGTAAGTCTTAATTGTATAAGGAGTATAGTAGTCCAAACCATCAATCGTTTGCTGAACGGATAAATCTTTCAAATCCACTTCTTTAATCAGTGTTCCATTTTGAAAAATTTGGGCCTTGGCCTTAACAAAGGCAGACGTTGGGTCATCTAAGCGGTAGTTGACTGCTACTGCTTTTTTGCTCTCATCTTTAACAATATTGGTGATTTCAACTGTTGGTTTGGTTTTAACAAGACTGCCAACCTTGACAATCTCTTTGGTTGGTGCTACTTCTGTACGTGAGATTTCCTTGCTAGCTTCCACCTTACCATCTACGAGATAATCTTCATACTCGATTGTCCGTAAACCGTCTTTTCCTTTCTGAGCAATTTCTCGATGATTTTTTAAGATAGTCGCATCTTCAATTTCTTCAGTTTCATGAGGAATGGTTTCTGTTACTGTACGATGATTACTTGTCAAAGGCAGTTCAGGAAGAGCCTCTGCTACAGCAGCTTCACCCTCGTGACCCTGCTCTTGTGTGCCTTGAGTACTGATTGGACCTGTATAAGACGGTAATTCTGGTTGAACCAGAGATTCGCCTTCATGACCTGACTCTTGCGTGCCTTTAGTGCTAACGGGTTCTGTATAAGACGGTTGTGCTGGTTGAACTAGAGCCTCGCCCTCATGACCTGACTCTTGTGTACCTTGGGTGCTAACGGGTTCTGTATAAGTCGGTTGAACGGGTTGAACTAGGGCATCGCCCTCATGACCCGACTCTTGTGTGCCTTGGGTGCTAATTGGGGCTGTATAAGACGGTTGTGCTGGTTGAACCAGGGCCTCACCCTCATGACCTGACTCTTGCGTACCTTGGGTACTAATTGGGGCTGTGTACGCTGGTTGCGTTGGTTGAACTAGGGCATCGCCCTCATGACCTGGCTCTTGCGTGCCTTTAGTGCTAACGGGTTCTGTATAAGACGGTTGTGCTGGTTGAACCAGGGCCTCACCCTCATGACCTGACTCTTGTGTACCTTGAGTACTGATTGGGGCTGTGTAGGCCGGTTGCGTTGGTTGAACTAGAGCCTCGCCTTCATGACCTGACTCTTGTGTGCCTTGGGTGCTAACGGGTTCTGTATAAGTCGGTTGAACGGGTTGAACTAGGGCATCGCCCTCATGACCCGGCTCTTGGCTCCCCTTTGCTTGCACTACAGTTTCATTGTTTTTTTGTAGTTGAGGCTCTATAGGAGAAGGTGTTCCTCCTTGTTGTTCCTCTATCGTTAAGCTATCTACATTTTCTAAGTTAGACTTGCTGTCATGCGCCTTCTGTTTATCTGATTGCTTAACAACGTCTACTTTATTTTTCACATATCCAATGTATGTATAACCAGGAATATCAACCGGAGCTGGCAAAGCATCTCCTGCTTGAACAGATAGTTGAGTGTTGTAGGCAGCTAGTGTTTCGCTAGTCAAGGCAAGGACAGTTGGAGACAGCAACTGGCTTCCTAGACTGGTTACTAACAAGAATCGACTAATCTTACTCTTGCCATCACGTCCCTTAAGAACTACTACAACCAATAAACTAAGGCCTACCACTAAGGTAGCAGTTCCTAGAGAAGAGCTAGCTCCTGTGTTGGGTAGTACTTGATTTGCTCGATAAACAAGATAGTAGGTAGCATCTGTTTCTTCCGCTACTTGTGGTAGGGATGTAACTAAGAGAGTCTTCTCTTCATCAGTCAAATCCGACTCTAAAACATAAGTATAATTAACGGCATGAGATTCTTGGGCAGATACAGTCTGTAGGCCAGTTCCCATCAAAAAGAAACACGCAACTGCTACAGATACAAGGCCAACTGCCAATTTTCTCAATGAGAAATTCTGTCTTTTTTCTCCACTAGTTTTGAAATTCATATTCCCCTCTTTTTACATTTTTAAATTAGCATATTAATTTATAGCAAAATATACAACTCTTCCCATTATACATCAACTTTTTAAAAGATTCTAGGGATAGATATGCAAATAAGGGAATAATAAAAGGCATTCCTAAAATTAGATACCTAACTTCTGGAACACCTATCATATTTCTAAATTTTTATTTCACAACAAGCTCATAACGTGTCTTGCTTGTAAAGGTTTGACCGGCTTTGAGAATGACTTGGTCTTTGAGGTCACTGTGAATGGCATCTGGTAAAGCTTGCGCTTCAAGGGCAATCCCATTGTGCTGTACCATTGGCTGACCTCCTATGATGACACTCTCATCCACAAAGTTTGCTGTGTAAACTACAAAGCAAGGAGCTTCTGTCTTGAAAAGCAGGAAGCGACCTGAGTTTTGGTCATAAAGGAATCCAGCATTGTCATGACCTGCAGGAAGAGCGAATGGATGATCCAAACCAGATACCAGCTGGATTTGCTCATCTTCCTCTGCAAAGATATCCTTCAACAAGGCACCATTGTAGATGTGTTTAACCACATCACGATTGGCATCTGGAGTTTTGGCAGGAACACCGTCGGGAGCGATTGGGTAAATGCCCTCTGTATTTAGTTGGAAGACATGGCGGTCAATCGTCTGCGTGAAATCACCAGACAAGTTGAAATAGCTGTGGTTGGTTGGATTGACCAGCGTATCTTGATCGGTTGTCACCTTGTAGCTGATTTCATAGGCACCAGTTTCTTCTAAGTGGTAACTGATCCAAATCTTGAGATTTCCAGGGAACCCTCCTGTCCCATCTGTACGCTCTGTGTAGAGAGTCAAGCCATGGTCGCTCACCTCGACCAATTCAAACAAGCTGGAATCCCAACCAGTTGAACCACTATGGTTACAGTTGCTAGCATTGTTGACTTCAAGGTCATAGGTCTTGCCATTAAGCTCAAAGGTCGCACCTGCAATACGGCCTGCCACAGGACCTACGCTAGCTCCATGCTTGGGACTATTGCCTACATAGCTATCAAAATCATCAAAACCCAAGATAACGTTGGCAAAGTTTCCAGCCTTGTCAGGTGTGACATAGCGCAAGATAGTCGCCCCATAAGTCATAACCTCTAATTGATAACCAGCATCAGTCTCAAAGCAATAAGCTAGGACATCTTGTTCATCAACTCTTCCGAACACACGCTCTGTGTATGCTTTCATTCTCTTCTCCTTTTACTATTTCTCTCAAGCAAACAAACCATAGAAAGCCTACTGACAATCTATGGTTTATCTGATAGTTTACAAATCCTCTTGTCAAGAATTCATAAACACTGTCTTACTTTTGATATTCGTGAATGATAACACCTTGTACCACACGGTTTACGGTACCTGTAGGAGACGGTGTATCTGGTTTGTTTTCTACCTTGAGTGAAGTCAATAGGGCAAAGAGTTGGGCATAAACGATGTAAGGGAAGACACGGTAAATATCATTCAAGACACCGCCACAACCAAAGGCCACTTCTTTGACATTTTCAAGACCAAAAGCTTGATCACTCAAAAGCACAACACGACGAGCAATCTGGTCACCAGCAACTTCACGAACCAAGTCCAAGTCGTACTTGCGAGTGTAGTCTGTTGTTGTACCAAAGACCAAAACAACTGTATTTTCGTTGATAAGAGATTTTGGACCGTGACGGAAGCCGACTGGACTTTCATACATGGTCGCCACTTGGCCAGCTGTCAATTCCAAAATCTTGAGCTGAGCTTCATGAGCAAGCCCAAAGAAAGGACCAGCGCCTAGATAGATGACACGGTTAAAGTCTAGGTCAACCAACTCTTTGACATCTTCTGCATTGTCTAGAATTTTACGGGCAAGACTAGATACAACTTCAAAACGTTCAGCTTTAACAGCAAATTCTGTAGGATCAAAGACCAAGAGAGCTGTCAACATCATAGACGTAAAGCTAGAAGTCATGGCAAATCCAGCATCATTAGAGGCAGCTGGTTGCAAGAGCAAGAGATTGCGGTCATCTCCATGAGCTTGAAGAGCCAATTTACCATCTGCTGCACAAGTAATCGTCACTTGGTAAAGCTCATCTACCAAGGCCTTGGCCAAATCAACAGTCGCCACACTTTCAGGCGAGTTCCCACTACGAGCAAAGGATACAAGGACAGTTGCCACATCTTTTTTCAAATAAGTTTCTGGATTGGCAACGATATCTGTTGTCGCAATAGCATTGAAATTCCATTTGCGTTCGTCATAGACTTCCTTAAAGTAAGGTACCAAGGTATCTCCTACATAAGCAGAAGTCCCCGCACCTGTCAAGATAACCTTGATATAGTTATGTTTATCAGCAATTCCTTGTAGGAAAGCTGCAATTTCTTCACCTTTTGCTTGATAAGATTCAAAAGCTTCTTTCCATACATCAGGCTGTTGGTAGATTTCACGTGTAGTGATTTCTGCACCCAATTCGAGCAAATCTTCTTTTGTATAATGTAGCATTGAGTTCCTCTTTTTCTATTAAATATGGGAATGGGAGTAAGCCCCATTCCCATGTATATTCTATATAAAATGCTCTAACGATTTTCACGTTATCACATCTTATTGAATCGAGTTCCAACTAAAATCTTTGGGAAAAAGATCGATTATCGTCGGAGAATCGCTCCATCCTCCTATCGCCTATTTTCCCTCTGATTTTCACGTTGTCACATCTTATTCATCTTCGTCATCATCGAAGCCAGCTAACAGGTCATTAACTTTCACAATGCTTTCTGCAGCACGGTTCTTATAGTCCGCATCTGCACCTGTAAGGCTCGCATTGATAAATTCAATCACCATTGGAAGATTCATTCCTGCATAAAGTTCGATGTCACGACCTTCCATGATCAAACGACTGACCACGTTACATGGTGTTCCACCGAGAAGATCCGCAAAGACTAGGAAATCATCCAATCCTTCAATAGCAGCTTCAAATTTCGCAGTAAATTCTTCTGGACCATCTTCTGGAAGAAGAGCCACTGCATGAATATTGTCTTGTGGACCCATGATCATTTCAGTGCTACCTTTAAGTTCTTCACAGAAGCGACCATGACTCACCAAAATTAATGATTTAGCCATAAATTATGCGCCCATTCCAAGTACAAATTTACCAAAGGCAGAAAGACCTACTGCAAGAGCGATAATGATACCGATAGCTTTAGTAGAGGTCATACCTTTCTTACCAAGCAACCAGAAGATAAATGCAGTAAAGATTGCTGGAAGTAAGCGTGGGAAGATTGAGTTCAAGATGTCTTGGAAGTCAATCATTTTTTCACCGATTGGCAATTTATAAGAAACTTCAAAGTTGATCATTGTTGCTACAAGAGCACCCATCATGAAGACACCAAGTACAGATGCAGCGTCAATCAAAGCTGTTAAAGTACTTTGCATGTTGTTGATAAGGTTAACCCCTTCTTTGTAGGCAAATTCTAATTGTTTCCAACGGAAAATGTCATACACTACTGCAACTGCGATCCAAAGGAAGATACCCCAAGGTTGGCCAGCGATAGCCATAGTTGCCGCGATAGATCCCATGATAGCAGGTACAAGTGAACCAAAGATTGTATCTCCAAGAGGAGCAAATGGTCCCATCAAACCTGTCTTGATACCGTTAACGGCATCTTTTGAACCTACACCATCTTTTTCTTCCATGGCAAGGTCAAAACCAGCGATAATGGTGTGGAAGAATGGTGAAGTATTGAAGAATTGAGTATGAACTTTCATCATTTCTTTCAATTCAGGAGTTCCATCCCCATACATTTTACGCAATTGAGGCAAGATCATGTAAAGGTAACCAGAAGCTTGCATACGTTCGTAGTTCCAACCTAATTGGAAAGTAAACAAGCTACGTTTATTGATTTGATTAAAATCTTCTTTTGTAAGTTTGTAATTAGAATTCGTCATCTTCGATTTCCCCACTTTCTGATGGTGTAGAAGGTGCTGCTACAGCTACTTTTTGGCTATTTTTGAAGTGAAGCACTGCAAGGAAGATACCCACGATAGAGATACCAATCATAGACAAACCTTTAAAGTTGTTGACAAAAGCAATTTTTTCAGCCACATCTTTAGGTAGAGTACCTACGATACCAGCAACAGCGCCACCAAGACTTGTTACGTTTGAGTAAAGTACAGTCAACATAGCTGTCAAACCGAATCCCATTGCAAGGTAGTGAAGGTTACGTTTAACTGGAAGGTAACGAAGCAAGATTGCAAATCCAAGACCTGGGAGCATACGTCCTGCAAGTGTCAAACCGTCTGCAACCCATTGGTATTGTTTAACCAAGTCTACTACTCCTTGAACAAAGGCACCACCAAAGGCAAGAGCAAAGAAGACTGGAAGGGCACGAGAAAGAGCCCAAGGAAGAGCACCAAGAAGGTAGTTGCGTTCAATTGCTTTATAGTCAAAGCGTTCGATTGCAGCATCAATACGGTGTGCGAAGAAAGTAGTTGTCATACGTCCAAGAACGTCGAAGTATGTCAAAAGTGCTGCTACTGGTACAGCGATTGTTGTAATCGCAAGGTCTGTAGCGATTCCTTGTGAAACTGAGAATGCTGTTGCAAGAACCGCACCAGAAGTTGCGTCGATACGAGAAGCACCACCGAAGGTACCAACCCCAAGAACGAACAGCTGCAAGCTACCACCAATAAACAAACCAGTTGTCACATCTCCCATGATTAAACCAGTAATGAAACCAGCAAATACAGGGGAACCTGCAGATGAAACGATCGTCAACTCATCACAGATTTGATAAGCTGAGTACAAAGTGAGAAGTAAAATTTGCCACCATTGTATCATAACAATGACCTCCTAAAAATTTTTTCCTATTTTAATAAGCTCAAAAAGTCTGAAATTGGATCATTTGGAACCATTTGAGCAGTAAGTTTAACACCTTTTTCTGCCAGTTTGTGGAAGTCTTCCACATCCTTATCCACTACGTTGATAGAACGTGTGATGGCACGAGTTTCTGGTGTTTGAGACATATTCCCAACATTAAGGGTTTCAAGTGGTACACCTGCTTCTACCAAACCAAGGAAACGGTCTGGTTTACGAGCAACGATAAAGAGACGTTGGCTATCGTATTTACCAGCAAGAATATTGGCTGCCGCTTTTTCAATTGGCAAAATACTCAATTTCACACCTGGTGGTGTCGCGAGTTTCAAACCACTCTTTTCAACGTCGTTGTTGACAACTTCGTCATCCACAACCATAATACGTGAAACATTTAGTTTTCCAGCCCAAAGATTGGCTACTTGTCCGTGGATCAAACGTCCATCGATACGGCATCCTACAATTGTCATAAGTTTTCCCCCTTTATGTGTTTTAGTGTAGGTTTACGAGTTAAATAAATCTCTTCTTTATACTCACCTTCTGTTTCAAAGATGATGATGCGGTTGGCACCTTCCTTGAGATAGCTATGAGGAATATAAAGTGAGAGGGTCGGGCCGACGTTCCAAAAACGTCCTAGATTCTGCCCATTGACAAAGGCAACTCCCTTACTAAACTCAGACAAGTCTAGGTAAGTATCCTTTGGCTCTTGGACTGTAAAGTCATAAGCGTAAAAGGCTGGTTGTCCTTCTGTCCATCCTTTTGAAAAATCAATTTTCTCAGGATTGTCTAGAGGAAGTGGATAGTGTTTCCAGTTTAGTAAGAAGTGCAAATCCTTACAAACCCCTGTCCGAATTCCCTTACGTTGCGTATCTGCTAAGAACTTATGTCCATAGTTGACACGCCCCATATTTTCTACCAAGATATCTAACCTAGATAGCGCTTTCTTTTTGCCTTGATAAAAAATATCTTCCCCAATCTCTGTCTGATATTGGGTTTCGACCCACTGACCATCGACATAAAGCTGAGCCCTATCTCGACCGTCAATGATACGAAGTCTTTCTTCTTCTGCATCCCAGTTTGTTTCTGTTCGATAGAGTAGATAGCCATAGCTTTGTCCCAACTCCTCCATCTTTTTAGGATAGAGGCTTTCTACCGGACTTGACAAGCTATCCAAGGTTTCAAACAAGGAAACTTTTTCAACTAGTGGAATAGCATCCAACTCCATACTCTCTTTGTAGAGTGGTTCCAACTGCGGATACTCTGGAAAATGTGTTGCCATCATCTTCTTGACTGCCAGATATTTGGCAGTTGGATTTCCTTCCTCATCTAGAAGGGCATCATAATCATAAGATGTAACTTGTGGTAGGTCCAAAGTCCCTCTAGCCGAGCAACCATTCATGAAGCCAAAGTTTGTACCACCGTGGAACATGTAAAGATTGATGGAGCCTTGTTCCAAAACCTCTCGAACAGCTTCTGCCAATTCTTTGGGATCCCGTGTGATAATCGGTTCCTTCCAACGATTGAACCAGCCATCCCAGAACTCCATACACATGAGTGGCCATTTCTTGCCATGTTCATCAAAGAATTCCTGCATCTGTGAAAAATTGTACGGAGCTTTAGAACCGAAGTTTCCTGTCACAAAGAGGTCATCTTCGATTAAGGTTCCAGCTTTCAGAGTAGCTCTCCATGGACCATCTGATGTAAAGAGAGGACAGGTTACGCCACGCTCTTCCATCAACTGTCGAATTGCTCTCAGATAAGCCTTATCTTCTCCATAAGAACCATACTCATTTTCAACCTGCATCATGAGGATATTGCCACCCTTGTCCAACAAATGTGGAATCAATCGTGACAAGAGCTGGTCATAGTAGCGACCAACAGCTTCAATATAAGCAGGATCTGAGGAACGAAGCCTCATATCTTTGGTTAAAAGCCAAGCTGGTAAGCCACCGAATTCCCACTCCGCACAGATGAAGGGAGAGGGACGAACGATAGCGTAGAGACCCAAATCTTGTGCCGTCTCAAGAAATCGCTTCAAATCCAGAGCTCCTTCAAAGTGAAACTCACCCTCACGAGGCTCGTGTAAATTCCAGGCCACATAAGTCTCTACTGTATTAAAACCAAGAGCCTTCAAGTTATAGAGCGAATGATACCAATCTTCTGGAGGAACCCTAAAATAATGAATGGCGCCAGATAAAATCTTAAATGATTTTCCATCGAGATAAAAATCATCTCGTATCTCAAATCGTGTCATGTTCTTACCTTCTGACAACTAAAGTTTACGCTTTCATTTGTTGATATAGTAAATATATCTCAATATCTTGCATTTGTCAATAGGTTTTCACAATTTTTTTCATTTTTCACTAAATTTTACACAAAAAACTTATAAAAATCTTGTAATCTATAGTCATAACAACATTTTAGCACCATGTATAAAAATGTAGATTTTTCTATTTATTCCTAGGTAAATTAACCTTATAGCCTATTATTCTAATTTTTTTATTCAAAAGGCTACTATTCTTTCCAGTTTTATGGTAAAATCTTTAACGGAGAAGGAAAATCGAGGTGAAAATATGGCAATTCCAAAGTATCAATATATTAAAGATGAGTTAAAGAACAAAATCATTTCTGGTCAATTCGCCAGTGGAGATAAATTCTACACTGAAGCTGAATTGATTGCAATGTATGATGTGAGTTCTATCACAGTTGTCCGCGCCTTAAACGACCTTGCCAAGGATGGCTATATTGTCCGTCAACAAGGAAAGGGTACATTCGTTTCACGCGCACGCAAACACAAACTCGTAGAGTTTTCAGATGTAGAAGTTTTTGAAACTAAAGATGATAAAGTTACCGTCCTTTCTATTGAGCGTGGAAACAAACTAAGCTACTTAGAAAAACTTGGACTACGCGGAGATCAGTTCTACTACAAGATTGAACGCGTACGCGAAACAGGTGGTGTTGTTTACATCTACCATACATCTTACATCCCAGAACAATACATCAACGCAAATTATCCAAATCTTGAATATTATAGCTCTATCTATAACCGTTTCAAATTGGATTACCACATTCACATGAATGATGAACATTTTGAAGAAATCAATGAAATAGCATTTCCAACTCCAGAACATGCGGCTTCGGTCCTCGGAGTCGATGAACAATTCCCAACCGTTTTACAAACCAAGACTACTAAACTAGAGTCTACTGGTCAAGTTCTCGCATACAGCGAAACATATAAACGAGCGGATTACTACAAAATCAAATTCATTTCATGTGACCGTGATCACTAAGAAGAAAGCCTGAGCCTAAGCGCTTGGGCTTTTTCTATGTTTATTATACCACACCAAAAAGGTAGCGCTTACCTATTTTGGGAAGATTCTATAATTTGTGGAATATTTTATAGAAATAGAACCAAAAAATTATACTAGATATATATATGTATCTTTCCGACCAATCTGAAATCTTAAGCTTAAATTTTATATTTTTTTATACTTATTATAGTTTTTTGTCATCTCCTCTTGACTCTCGTTAATATAAGAAATAAAATAAAGGTGTTGATTTATGTAAACGCTATCAATATAACAATGCAATCAGGAGGTTTTGCAATGAAACATGAAAAACAACAGCGTTTTTCTATTCGTAAATACGCTGTAGGAGCAGCTTCTGTTCTAATTGGATTCGCCTTCCAAGCACAGGCTGTTGCAGCCGATGGAGTTACTTCTACTACTACAGAAAACCAACCGACCATCCATACGGTTTCTGATTCCCCTCAATCATCCGAAAATCGGACTGAGGAAACACCTAAAGCAGAGCTTCAACCAGAAGCTCCAAAAACTGTAGAAACAGAAATTCCAGCTACTGATAAGGTAGCTAGTCTTCCAAAAACAGAAGAAAAACCACAAGAGGAAGTTAGTTCAACTCCTAGTGATAAAGAAGAAGTGGTAACTCCAACTTCTGCTGAAAAAGAAACTGCTAATAAAAAGGCAGAAGAAGCTAGCCCTAAGAAAGAGGCTGATTCTAAAGAGTCAAATACAGACAAGACTGACAAGGATAAACCAGCTGAAAAAGATGCTAAAAAAGATGAAGCGAAAGCAGAGGCTGACAAACCGGCAACAGAGGCAGGAAAGGAACGTGCTGCAACTGTAAATGAAAAACTAGCGAAAAAGAAAATTGTTTCTATTGATGCTGGACGTAAATATTTCTCACCAGAACAACTCAAGGAAATCATTGACAAAGCGAAACATTATGGCTACACTGATTTACACCTATTAGTCGGAAATGATGGACTCCGCTTCATGTTGGACGATATGAGCATCACAGCTAACGGCAAGACCTATGCCAGTGACGATGTCAAACGTGCCATTGAAAAAGGTACGAATGATTATTACAACGATCCAAACGGCAATCACTTAACAGAAAGTCAAATGACAGATCTGATTAACTATGCCAAAGATAAAGGCATCGGTCTCATTCCGACAGTAAATAGTCCTGGTCACATGGATGCGATCCTCAATGCCATGAAAGAATTGGGAATACAAAATCCTAACTTTAGCTATTTTGGGAAGGAATCAGCTCGTACTGTCGATCTTGACAACGAACAAGCAGTCGCTTTTACAAAAGCCCTTATCGATAAATATGCTGCTTATTTCGCGAAAAAGACTGAAATCTTCAACATCGGACTTGATGAATATGCCAATGATGCAACAAACGCTAAAGGTTGGAGCGTTCTTCAAGCTGATAAATACTATCCAAACGAAGGCTACCCTGTAAAAGGATATGAAAAATTTATTGCCTACGCCAATGACCTAGCTCGTATTGTAAAATCGCACGGTCTCAAACCAATGGCCTTCAACGATGGAATCTACTACAATAGCGATACAAGCTTTGGTACTTTTGACAAAGATATCATCGTTTCAATGTGGACTGGTGGATGGGGAGGTTACGACGTCGCTTCTTCTAAACTTCTAGTAGAAAAAGGTCACCAAATCCTAAACACTAACGATGCTTGGTACTACGTTCTTGGACGAAACGCTGATGGCCAAGGCTGGTACAATCTCGATCAGGGGCTCAATGGTATTAAAAACACACCAATCACTTCTGTACCAAAAACAGAAGGAGCTGATATCCCAATCATCGGTGGTATGGTAGCTGCTTGGGCTGACACTCCATCTGCACGTTATTCACCATCACGCCTCTTCAAACTCATGCGTCAATTCGCAAATTCTAACGCTGAATACTTCGCAGCTGATTATGAGTCTGCAGAAAAAGCACTTAACGAGGTACCAAAAGACCTTAACCGTTATACTGCAGAAAGCGTCGCGGCCGTAAAAGAAGCTGAAAAAGCTATTCGCTCTCTCGATAGCAACCTCAGCCGTGCCCAACAAGACACGATTGACCAAGCAATTGCAAAACTTCAAGAAGCAGTCAGCAATTTGACCTTCACACCAGAAGCTCAAAAAGAAGAAGATGCTAAACGTGAGGTTGAAAAACTTGCCAAAAACAAGGTAATCTCAATCGATGCTGGACGCAAATACTTTACTCTGGACCAGCTCAAACGCATCGTAGATAAGGCCAGTGAACTCGGATATTCTGATGTTCATCTCCTTCTAGGAAATGACGGACTTCGCTTCCTACTCGATGATATGACCATTACTGCCAACGGAAAAACCTATGCTAGTGATGACGTTAAAAAAGCTATTATCGAAGGAACTAAAGCTTACTACGACGATCCAAACGGTACTGCACTAACACAGGCAGAAGTGACAGAGCTTGCTAAATACGCTAAGGAAAAAGGTATTGGTCTGATTCCAGCTATTAATAGCCCAGGGCATATGGATGCTATGCTGGTTGCCATGGAAAAATTGGGTATTAAAAATCCTCAAGCCAACTTTGACAAGGTCTCCAAAACAACCATGGACCTTGAAAACGAAGAGGCCATGAACTTTGTCAAAGCACTTATTGGCAAGTACATGGACTTCTTTGCAGGCAAGACTAAGATCTTTAACTATGGTACAGACGAATATGCCAATGATGCCACCAACGCGCAAGGCTGGTATTATCTAAAATACTACAATCTCTATGGCAAGTTTGCTGAGTACTCTAACACCCTTGCTGCCATGGCCAAAGAAAGAGGTCTTCAACCAATGGCCTTCAACGATGGCTTCTACTATGAAGACAAGGACGATGTTCAGTTTGATAAGGATGTCATCATATCTTACTGGTCTAAAGGATGGTGGGGTTACAACCTTGCAACTCCTCAGTACCTGGCAAGTAAAGGATACAAACTCCTCAACACCAATGGAGACTGGTATTATGTTCTAGGCAATCATAAACCAGACGAAGCTTATCCACTATCAAAAGCTGTTGAAAATTCTGGTAAAGTTCCATTCAATCAACTTGCTTCTACTAAGTATCCCGAAGTAGACCTTCCAACAGTCGGCAGTATGCTTGCTATCTGGGCAGACAAACCAAGCGCAGAGTACAAGGAAGAAGAAATCTTTGAACTCATGACTGCCTTTGCAGACCACAACAAAGACTACTTCCTTGCTAATTATAATGCTCTCCGCGAAGAATTAGCTAAAATTCCTACAAACTTAGAAGGATATAGTAAAGAAAGTCTTGAGGCCCTTGACGCAGCTAAAACAGCTCTAAATTACAACCTCAACCGTAATAAACAAGCTGAGCTTGACATACTTGTAGCCAACCTAAAAGCTGCTCGCTTAGGTCTTAAACCAGCTGCAACTCACTCAGGAAGCCTGGATGAAAATGAAGTGGCTGCCAATGTTGAAACCAGTCCAGAACTCATCACAAGAACTGAAGAAATTCCATTTGAAGTTATCAAGAAAGAAAATCCTAACCTCCCAGCTGGTCAGGAAAATATTATCACAGCAGGAGTCAAAGGTGAACGAACTCATTACATCTCTGTACTCACTGAAAATGGAAAAACAACAGAAACAGTCCTTGATAGCCAGGTAACCAAAGAAGTTGTAAACCAAGTGGTTGAAGTCGGCGCTCCTGTAACTCATAAGGGTGATGAAAGTGGTCTTGCACCAACTACTGAGGTAAAACCTAAACTGGATATCCAAGAAGAAGAAATTCCATTTACCACAGTAACTCGTGAAAATCCACTCTTACTCAAAGGAAAAACACAAGTCATTACTAAGGGCGTCAATGGACATCGTAGTAACTTCTACTCTGTGAGCACTGTTGATGGCAAGGAAGTGAAAACACTTGTAGATAGTCTTGTAACCAAAGAAGCAGTTACTCAAATTGTTGAAGTCGGAACCCTTGTAACACATGTAGGTGATGAACATGATCTTGCTCCAGTTGCAGAAACAAAACCTAGACTGGATATCCAAGAAGAAGAAATTCCATTTACCACAGTGACTCGTGAAAATCCACTCTTGCTCAAAGGAAAAACACAAGTCATTACTAAAGGTGTCAACGGTCGCCGTACAAACTTCTACTCTGTGAGCACTGTCGATGGCAAGGAAGTGAAAACTCTTGTAAATAGTGTCGTAGCACAGGAAGCTGTTACTCAAATAGTCGAAGTCGGAACTCTGGTAACACATGTAGGCGATGAAAACGGACAAGCCGCTATTGCTGAAGAAAAACCAAAACTAGAAATCTCAAGCCAACCAGCTCCATCAACTGCTCCTGCTGAGGAAAGCAAAGCTCTTCCTCAAGGTCCAGCTCCTGTGGCAACAGAGAAAAAACTTCCTGAAACAGGAAGTCACGATTCTGCAGGACTAGTAGTCGCAGGACTCATGGCCTCACTAGCAGCCTATGGACTCACTAAAAGAAAAGAAGACTAAGTCTTTTCGATAAAAAATAAACAGCGAGATTGAAGCTCGCTGTTTATTTTTTAATTAATCACCCAGTCCAAGACGGTCAAAGATATCGTCCACTCGTTTAGTGTAATAAAGAGGGTTGAAGATTTCATCGATTTCTTCTTGTGTGAGACGTGATGTTACTTCTGGATCTGCTTCAAGTAGTGGTTTGAAGTCCACTTGATTATCCCAAGAGTAGGCTGTTTTTGGTTGCACCAAGTCATAGGCTTGCTCACGAGTCATCCCTTTTTCAATCAAAGTCAACATAGCACGCTGGCTAAAGATAAGACCAAAAGTAGAGTTCATGTTGCGGATCATGTTTTCTGGGAAGACGGTCAAGTTCTTGACGATATTTCCGAAACGGTTAAGCATGTAGTCTATCAAAATGGTCGTGTCTGGTGTTATAATGCGTTCAGCTGATGAGTGAGAGATGTCGCGTTCGTGCCAGAGAGCGACATTCTCATAGGCCGTAATCATGTGACCACGGATAACACGCGCAAGACCCGTCATGTTCTCAGAACCGATTGGGTTGCGTTTATGAGGCATTGCTGAAGATCCTTTTTGACCTTTGGCAAAGAATTCTTCTACTTCGCGTTGCTCAGATTTTTGTAGACCACGGATTTCAGTCGCCATGCGTTCGATTGAAGTTGCGATGCTAGCAAGAACTGCAAAGTACTCAGCGTGAAGGTCACGAGGAAGCACCTGTGTAGAGATTTCTTGAGCACGGATACCCAATTTGTCGCAGACGTATTGCTCTACAAATGGTGGAATGTTGGCAAAGTTCCCAACCGCACCAGAGATTTTACCAGCTTCCACACCAGCAGCCGCATGCTCGAAGCGCTCGATGTTGCGCTTCATTTCGCTGTACCAAGTCGCCAATTTAAGACCAAAGGTTGTAGGCTCAGCGTGCACACCGTGGGTACGCCCCATCATGATAGTGAATTTGTGTTCTTTCGCTTTGTCAGCGATGATGTTGGTGAAGTTTTCAAGGTCACGCCGGATGATGTCGTTGGCTTGCTTGTAGAGGTAACCGTAGGCAGTATCTACCACGTCAGTAGATGTCAAACCATAGTGAACCCACTTGCGCTCTTCACCAAGCGTCTCAGAAACCGCACGCGTGAAAGCCACCACATCGTGACGAGTCTCTTGCTCAATCTCCAAAATACGGTCGATGTCAAAGTCCGCCTTCTCGCGAATCAAAGCCACATCTTCCTTAGGGATTTCCCCCAACTCAGCCCATGCCTCGTCAGCCAAGATTTCCACCTCAAGCCAAGCACGGTATTTATTTTCTTCACTCCAAATTGCCGCCATCTCAGGGCGTGAATAACGGTTTAGCATGTTTATTTTTCTCCTTCATCAAAATTGTAAATCTTTGTTTTGGCAATTTCTACATCAACTTTAAAGTTTTTATCTGGGGTACAAATTTCTAATTGATTGTTTCCATCATTAATAGCATTATATAAATCAATACTTCCTTGGACTATCAATACTCCCTCAAGTGTTGATTTTGCTTCAATTCTATCTCCAATAGTAATAAAATTGTAGTCATCTTTCTTCAATCCTGTTACCGACATGGGGATTGCGGTCCCAAAACGCTGAAGATCTTGTAAATGACTATCCTCAGAAGCAAAATGAGCTAAACTTAAACCGCTCTCTCTAAACTTAAATCTATTTGCCATAGTAACTACAAAGTTTCCATTAATAATAACTCTGTTTAATGAAATCGGGGTATAACTCAGATTATCGATTTTTAGATATACTAATAGGTAAACCATAGGTATTTGAGACCATAGGCTTTGATCTTGCTCACGATCCAAATAAAGTTTATTAGGCAATGCACCCTCTGAAAGAGGGGTAGGTCTAAAAATTAATTGCGTTACTTTCAATTTTGTACTATTTCTTCTAAATGATAGAAAACTTACTGCTAGACTAATCCCAGAAAATAATAATGCAAGTGCTGAAATTCCAATTGTTATAAAATCTTTTATTTGGAAGTCCCAAATTGTATTACCGACAGCAGTTAATAATGTCGCCATTTTAATTTTCCTCCTAAAAATCCTCTTTCCCAATCGCCACAGAGGGATAATGTGCCAACTGGTTCAAGTCCGTATCTTGTGGTAAATCATAGATGGCAAGATAGTCATTCGGAAACTGTTTTGTCAATTCAGCCAATTTATCATAAACAGCTTGCTCGTCTGCTGACGCAAATACGACTTCAACGACGGCTTTTTCTTTGTCAGCTTGGACATAGGCATGAACAATGATTTTAATCATAGGCAACTCCTAAAAATCAATCCCTTTCCAGCAGTAGTTGACTGACTCCTCTTGCCGATGTTTCGTCTGCGACAAGCCTAGTCAACTTTGCAGGGGTAAGACAACGGACCTTATAACTGGGGTCCTGTCTTACTCCCCAAACTCCTCAACCTTATCCGGTTCATCACTAAACAAAGTCACATGTCCCATCTTGCGGTTGTGCTTCGCTTCTATTTTACCATACATATGGAGGTGGGCGCTTGGATTTTCTGTGACATAGTTTTCAGCGGCCTCGACGTGTTGACCTAGGACATTGAGCATAACTGCTGGTGCATGTAGTTTGATAGCTGGCAATGGTGCTCCCAGAACGCCCAAGATATGGGTATCAAACTGGGAGAAGTCACAGGCTTCGATTGAGTAGTGTCCTGAGTTATGTGGGCGTGGGGCGATTTCATTTACAATGATGTCATCAGCCGTCGCAAACATTTCCACGCAAAGCGTTCCAGATAAGTTAAGTTGTTCAGCAATTCGCACAGCCATGGCTTTGGCTTTTTCAGCTAGACTTTCTGAAATGCGAGCTGGCACGATGGTCTTAGACAGGATGTTGTTGCGGTGAATATTTTCCTGAACTGGAAAAACCGTCACGTCCTTGCCATTTCCTGACACAATAACAGAAATTTCAAGGTCAAAATTGACAAATTCTTCCAAAACGCAGTCGGCTGAATCTGCTAGTACATAGGCTTCTTCCAAGTCTGCTTCTGAACGAATGACCTTTTGCCCATGCCCATCGTAGCCACCTGTCGCAGTCTTGAGAACATAGTTTTTCGACAAGTTGATATCTGCTAAGTCTTGGCTTGAAGTCACAACCTTGTAGGGTGCTACAGTGACTTGAGCCTTGTTTGAAAGAAAGTCCTTTTCAAAAATGCGATTTTGGGAAATGCGGAGCAGATCTGTCCCTTGAGGGAGTTGTCCATCCTTGATGACCGCATCCAAACCATCGGCGTCGACATTTTCAAACTCATAGGTTAGGACATCGCAACGCTCAGCCAACTGACGGAGGGCATCTACATCGTTATAAGGAGCCACGATAATTTCCGCCACGCGAGAGGCTGGGCAATCAGCCGCAGGATCCAGTGCGATAACCTTGTGCCCCATGTAGATAGCAGAAATGGCCATCATCTGACCCAGCTGGCCACCACCGATAATTCCGATTGTTTTAGATGAGCTCATTTGTAGACTCCTCTGCGATTTTTCCTTGCTCTTCTGTGAAATCTGCCAATGCTGTCGCGATAGCCTGATCTTCTACTGAAAGAAGACGGAGGGCGAAGAGGGCAGCATTAGTCGCACCAGCTTCCCCGATAGCCATAGTCGCAACCGGTACGCCACCCGGCATCTGAACGATAGAGTAGAGCGAATCCACGCCACTAAGGGCACGCGATTTGACCGGTACCCCAATGACAGGAAGGGTTGTTTTCGCTGCGACCATACCTGGCAAATGGGCTGCGCCACCTGCACCTGCGATGATGACCTTGATGCCACGGCTACGAGCCTCCTCCGCATGTCTGAACATGAGGTCTGGTGTACGGTGGGCAGAAACAACTTTCTTTTCGTAGGCTACACCGAAGCGGTCTAGGACTTCTGCTGTTTTTTGCATGGTTGCCCAGTCGGATTTTGAACCCATGATGATGGAAATAATTGGTTTAGTCATAATTTTCCTTTTTCTTCTTTTTTAATAATGGTCTTAGGTGGTGGGGACGGAAGCAAACCTTCGGTTTCATTCCTAAACTTTGAGCCTAAGGTCTCAAAGTTTCCCCGACCAGAACAGATACTGTTCTGGTCTTTTCACCACGGCGACCATTATCTTACTTTGGCTCGCTTTTGCTCGCCATTGACAAATTTAGTATCTGTTAATCTTTTATAGCCTTGCTTCCGATATCGGTTCGGTAAAAGAAGCCTTCTGTTTTTTGTTGGGAGAGTTCTTGGTAGATGGTTTCTTGGGCTTCTTTGACGGTGGTTGCTGTGGTAACCAGCATATAAACACGGCCACCGTTTGACAGCAGTGCTCTGCTATTTTCCGCAAACTTAGCCCCTGCATAATAGGTGATAATGTCGCCTTCTGTCTTGGCTGGCAACTTGACACCTTTTTCATAGTCTAGCGGATAACCATTGGATGCGACAACCACACCCAGAGTCACACCCTTGTCCGTCCAGGTGATGTTTGGCTCCTTGCTATCCAGAATATCTGTGATATTTTGGGCAAAATCAGAGGTCAGACGAGGCAAGATAATCTGAGTTTCTGGATCTCCGAAGCGAGCATTAAACTCGATGACCTTAGGTCCATCAGCTGTCAAGATAAGCCCTGCGTAAAGAACTCCCAGATATGGACGCCCTTCTTGGATCATGCCCTCTAGGACTAGCTTGACAATAGTCTCCACCGCTGTATCAACTACACTCTGTGGCAAGTGAGGAACTGGTGCATAGGCACCCATACCTCCCGTGTTAGGACCCTTATCGCCATCGTAGGCACGTTTGTGGTCCTGAGCCGTTGGCATGATGTAGAACTTGTCACCATTGACAAAGGCAAAGAGAGAGAACTCCTCCCCGTCAAGGAATTCCTCGATAACCACACGCGCACCTGAATCACCGAATTTATTGTCTAAGAGCATCTCGTGAGCGGCTTCTACTGCTTGCTCAACCGTCTCGGCAACGACGACACCCTTCCCAAGTGCCAAACCATCTGCCTTAACGACGATAGGAGCGTCTTTCTCCTCGATATAAGCCTTGGCTTCCTCAAAATCTGAAAATGTGCCGTAGGCTGCTGTCGGAACGTCGTATTTGACCATGATTTCCTTGGCAAAATCCTTGGACCACTCCAGCTCTGCTGCCAATCTTGTCGGACCAAAGGCTTTGAGCCCAGCTTTGTTAAAATCATCCACAATCCCAGCCGCAAGAGCGTCATCTGGCCCGATAAAGGACCAAGCGATATCATTGGCTTTTGCAAACTCAATCAATTTAGAATGTTCGGAAATAGAGATATTTACCAATTCCAAACCATCCAGAGTCATCCCATCATTCCCAGGAGCAACAAAAACCTTTTCTACTTCTTTTGACTCAAGCAATTTCTTAGCAATCGCATGTTCACGACCACCCGAACCGACAACTAACAGCTTCATTCCTCAACCTCTTTTGCGAATTATTTACTAATATTATACCACAAACGTTCGTTTTAATCTTGTTTCACTCCGCATTTTTACGCAAAAAAGGAAAGAAACTGTTTTCTTCCCTTTAACGTTCTTAATGTCTAAAATGTCTCACTCCTGTGAAGACCATAGTCAAGCCGTATTTGTCAGCAGCTTCAATTGATTCCTGATCACGGACAGACCCACCTGGCTGGATGATGGCCTTGATACCTGCTTTGGCGATTTCTTCCACGTTATCCGCAAATGGGAAGAAGGCATCAGAAGCAAGCACAGCGCCGTCCAGACGGTCTTTAGCTTGGTCAATGGCAATACGGACTGAAGCCACACGATTGGTTTGACCTGGGCCAACACCAAGTGTCATATGGTCGTTGGTCACGATGATACCGTTTGATTTGACATACTTGATAGCCTTCCAAGCAAACTCAAGAGCTGTCGCTTCTGTCTCAGTTGGTTGGCGTTTGGTCACCACTTGCCAGTCAGCTGGGCTTTCCTTGACCACGTCTTGGTTTTGCACCAGAAGTCCACCTACTACGCCTGTGTATTCTGCTTCCACTTCGCTAGCCTCTTGAGCATCAAATGGCAAGGAAAGGATACGCAAGTTTTTCTTTTTATTGGTCAAAATGGCTAGCGCCTCATCGGTATAGCTTGGTGCGATAATGATTTCAAGGAAAACGCCGTGCATCTTCTCAGCTGTCGCAGCATCCACCTCACGGTTGAGAACGACGATACCACCAAAGATAGAAACTGGGTCAGACTCATAAGCGTAGTCCCAAGCTGTTTCGATATCATCAGCTTGACCAATTCCACATGGGTTCATGTGTTTGAGAGCCACAACGGTTGGACGGTCTTTAAAATCACGGATGATACGAATGGCCGCATCAGCGTCACGGATATTATTAAATGACAATTCTTTCCCGTTGAGCTGTTTCGCTGAAGCAATCGAGTAGTCAGTCGGCAAGGCTTTTTGGTAGAAGTCCGCGTCTTGTTGAGGGTTCTCACCGTAACGCATAGCTTGTTTGAGGTCATAGGTCAAAGTGAGCTTTTCAGGTTTGCTTTCCCCCACTTGAGCTGTGAAATACTCTGCAATCAAGGCGTCATAAGCCGCTGTATGACGGAAAACCTTGGCTGCCAAACGTTGGCGAGTTTCATAAGTCGTTTCACCATTGGCTAACAACTCGTCCAAAACCACAGCGTAGTCAGCAGGATCTACCACAACTGTAACACTGGCATGATTTTTCGCTGCTGAACGAAGCATAGATGGCCCGCCGATATCGATATTCTCCACCGCATCAGCGTAAATCACGTCTGGTTTGAGGATGGTTTCCTTAAATGGGTAAAGGTTTACCACAACAAGATCAATGAGCTCAATCTGGTTCTCCTTAGCTGCTTCCAAGTGACTATCCAAGTCACGACGAGCCAAAAGTCCCCCGTGGATATTTGGATGAAGGGTCTTGACACGGCCATCCATCATCTCTGGAAAACCAGTCACATCATCGATGGCAATGGTCTTCACCCCAGCATTATCAAGGGCAACCTTGGTCCCACCTGTCGAGATAATCTCCCAACCAAGTTTTTTGAGTTCTTGGGCAAATTCAACAATGCCCGCTTTATCTGAGACGCTGATTAAAGCTTTTTTCGTCATTCTATTCCTCTTTCTTTAGGTCCAAGCGCATAGCGACTTCGTTATTTTCTTCTATAAATCCTGTTTCCTGAAAACCCAAACTAGTCAACAGGTGCTTCATTTTTTCATTTCCAACCACATAATCTGCGATAATATGATTGCAAGTGCTATCCATCTGAGCCTTTTTGATCAGAACTTCCACAGCTTTTCGTCCATAACCTCTTCCTTGGTACTGTTGGCCAATCATTATCCGCCAGATAAAGTATTCCGCTTCATCCTTGTCTATTTCCAGCAGGAGAAAGCCAACCACTTGCTTATCCCAATAGATCGCCATCGGAAACACATCTTCGTTTTTCCGGTAGAGCCATGCATCAGCTAAAGAGCGTACATTTGGAGCCACGAAACGTGCTCGTTTATCAGCTTCAGATATTTTCAAATCCAGCACTGCCTGAAAACTGCTCTCATCTACTAATTTCAGTTCAATCATTTTTTCTCCCAGCAAGATTGCGCAATCAAAACTTGACTTCGATCTTATTTTCGTGCAACTCCCAAGCTATCCAGAACCTCTGGATACAACTTGTACTCTGCCTCATGAATCCGAGTTTCAAAACTTTCAATCGTATCATCAGCCAGCCGTGGCACACGCACTTGTTTGATAACCTTTCCTGTATCCACACCCGAATCCACCCAGTGAATGGTCACACCAGACTGATCCACGTCAGCATTCCAAGCATCCTCAATCCCATGAGCTCCTGGAAATTCTGGCAAGTATGCTGGATGAATGTTGATAATCCGACCTTCATAAGCTGCTAGTAAAGTAGGCCCAACAATTTTCATGTAGCCTGCTAGACAAACCCAGTCAATCTGGTGCTCTTCCAAGAGTTCGACAAGGGCTGCTTCGTAGTCTGCCTTGTTGTCAAACTCCTTGAGTTCAAAAGCATAGGACAGAACGCCGAGCTTGTCTGCACGTTCGAGCACATAGGCGTCACGATGGTCTGAAAAGACAAACTCTACTGGAAATTGTTCCGCTATCACCTGAAAATTTGAGCCATTACCAGAGGCAAAAACCGCTATTTTTTTCATTTGATGATGACACTTTCGTTTTCTTTCTTGACGATACGACCAATTTCATAGACTGGTTCATCCAACAATTCCTTGATACGACTTACATTTTCAGGGCTAACTGCTAGCATAAGTCCCACACCCATATTGAAGATTTCAAACATTTCTTCGTGTTTGATCTGACCGTATTTCTCAAGAGCTTTGAAAATCGGAAGCACTGGAACTTTGCTTTCATCAATTTCAGCAGCTAGGTCATCCGCAAACATACGAGGGACATTTTCTATAAAGCCACCACCTGTGATATGGGCAATGCCGTTGACCAACCCTTCCTTTATGAGTGGTAAGACAGCCTTGACATAGATACGAGTTGGCTCAAGAAGAACTTCCTTGAGTTGCTTGCCTTCCAATTCTGGCAAGATTTCCTCACCTGTGTAATCCGCAAAGACACGACGGACAAGAGAGTAACCATTGGAATGAATCCCACTTGAAGCAAGTCCGAGAAGAATATCTCCTTCTGCCACCTTTGAACCGTCAATGATTTGAGATTTTTCAGCCACACCGACCGCAAAACCAGCCAAGTCATAGTCATCTTCGCCGTACATGCCAGGCATTTCAGCCGTTTCCCCACCGATGAGGGCTGCTCCAGCCTGCACACAACCTTCTGCTACACCAGCAACCACTTGTTCTAGCTTAGCTGGTTCATTCTTGCCAGTTGCCACATAGTCGAGGAAATAGAGAGGCTCCGCGCCTGCAGCGATGATATCATTGACACACATGGCTACACAGTCCTGACCGATGGTATCGTGCTTGTCGTACTTGATAGCCAGCATGAGCTTGGTTCCGACACCATCAGTTCCTGAAATCAAGACGGGTTCTTTAACCCCAGTCTTTGAAAGGTCAAACATACCACCAAAGCCACCAAGAGCTCCCATGACACCTGCACGCTCCGTACGAGCTACGTGCTTTTTAATCCGTTCAACAACTTCATAACCCGCTTCAACATCTACACCCGACTGGGCATAAGCATTTTTTGTCATTTATTTATTCCTTTTCTTTGAGAAGATTGCGACGTATTTTTAGATAAACAATTATTTTATCTAAAAATACTAGTCAGGGCTCTAGCTTTGATCCTATAGGACAAAGCGTCTACTGACAAATGCTTTAGCTTTTAGTCAGTAGTGAGACGTGGGGCATAAGCATTCTTATTTGTCATCTATTTGTTACTTTTTTTTAATGGAAAATCTGTCATCTATTTGTAAAAACTGGTCTTTTCTTCCAAACTTCTACGATAATCTTCTTCATAGTCATAGAGAGGTGTTGGGTAGTCACCGTCAAAGTAAGCGACACAGAGACCGCCATTTGGCGCATCTGTTTCAATCCCAATCGACTCAATCAAACCTTCAACAGAAAGGTATGTCAGACTGTCCGCTCCAATGATTTGACGAGTTTCTTCGACCGTATGATTGGCCGCAATCAGCTCCTGACGGGTCTGGATATCAATCCCGTAGAAGCATGGATAAGCTAGCGCTGGACTACCAATGGCAACGTGAACCTCAGTCGCACCCGCTTCTTTCAAGAGTTGAACGATCCGACGAGAGGTTGTTCCACGTACAATAGAGTCATCAATCATAACCACACGCTTGCCTTTTACAACGCCTGAAACAGCAGAGAGTTTCATCCGCACCCCTTGCTCCCGTAATTCTTGAGTCGGTTGGATAAAGGTACGTTGGGTGTATTGGTTCTTGATGAGGCCCATTTCATTTGGTAGCCCGGACTCTTCAGAAAATCCCATAGCCGCGCTGAGGGAAGAATTGGGCACACCGACCACGATATCCGCCTCATGCTTGAATTCACGCGCCAATTGAGCACCCATACGTTTACGTGCCGTATGAACATTGACACCATGAATGTTAGAATCAGGGCGAGCAAAATAGATATACTCCATAGAACAGATTGCTAACTGGGTATCATCTGTATAGCTATCATACTGGATTCCCTTGTCATCAATGATCACAATCTCACCTGGCTTCAAATCACGAATCCATTCAGCACCAATAACCTCAAAAGCACAGGTTTCAGATGAAACAACCACTGCTCCGTTGGCCATTTTCCCGATAGAAAGCGGACGGAAACCATTGGGGTCAAGAGCAGCAATTAACTTATCTTCAAACAGCAAGATATAGGCAAAGCCACCTTTAACTAGACTGAGCGCCTCCTTGATTTTGCCCATCAGGCTAGGATTATGACTGCGACGAATGAGGTGGGCCAAGATTTCCGAGTCCGAAGTCGCGCTGAAAATCGCTCCTCTTTGTTCTAGTTCTTTCTTGAGAGAGGCTGCATTGGTCAGATTTCCATTATGAGCCAAACCAAACTGCATATCGTGAAAACGAAAAAGGAAAGGCTGGATATTATCTACAGAAGCTTCGCCAGCAGTCGCGTAACGCACATGCCCAATCGCACCAGTCCCCGTCAATTTATCTAAGTTAGCAGGGTTTCTGAAGACTTCTGATAGAAGACCCATATCGCGATGCCGCTTTAATTTCCCTTGGTCATTGGAAAGGATTCCTGCCCCCTCTTGACCACGGTGCTGAAGACTATGGAGACCAAAATAGGTCAATTTAGCAGCATCTGGATGTCCCCAGATACCGAAAACACCGCATTCTTCATTAAGAGATTTTACTTCGTATGTCATTTTATATACCTAATTTTTATTTGTGTAGCACCAAGAGCTAAATCTACATGACTTTTACATTACTGATACTATCTATTAAAACATCTGCAAGTCTTATTTTCCAGTAAAGTATTTAACCGCCGACACAAACAGGTGCTGGTCTTTATTTCCTGGGATATTTTGGAAAAGACCGTCTTCATAACGTTCTGAGTGTCCCATTTTACCAATGATTTGGCCGTTCTTGCTGGTAATTCCTTCGATGGCATGGATAGAACCATTCGGATTGTACTTAGAATCCATACTTGGTTTGCCTTCAAAATCAACGTATTGGCTAAAGATTTGACCATTGGCACGAAGCTCTGCAAATTCTTCAGCCGTCACAACAAACTTCCCTTCACCATGCGATACTGGGATAGCATGAATATTACCCACTTGCACCCCAGTCAACCACGGCGAGTTGGTATTGGCAATGCGAGTTTCCACCATCTTGGCCACGTGTTGGTTGGCATCATTGTAGAAGAGGGTTGGGCTCGTACTGCTGGCATCTTCAAAGTTTCCGTATGGAAGAAGACCTGATTTGACCAAGGCCTGGAATCCATTACAGATACCGATAATTAAACCACCACGGGCGATAAAGCTATCAATAGCTACACGCACTTTTTCATTAAGCAGGATGTTGACGATAAACTTAGCTGAACCATCTGGTTCGTCCGCAGCTGAGAATCCACCTGCAAAGAAAAGGATATTAGCCTTGCTGATGTTGTCAACCATAGTTTCAACTGACTTGACAATAGCCTCTTCATTCAAGGTCACAAATGGCACCAAGTTGACCTCTGCGCCTTCTTTTTCAAATGCCTTAGCTGAATCATATTCCGAGTTGGTGCCCGGGAAGACTGGGATGTAAACCACCGGTTTTTCAATAGTTTCCTTGGCTTGGACGACTGCGTCAGAAGCGATAGCTGGAACTTCGTCCAGTTCTTTAGCTTGAGCAAATTCAGTTGGGTAAACTTCTTCCAATTTGCCTTGGAAGGCACTGTCAAGTTTGTGTCCATCTAGCTTCACACCGTTGACAAGAAGTGTAAAGTCTGCACTTGTTTGACCGATTTTCTCTACTCCAGCAATTTCTTCAGGAGATGTGAAGACAAATCCGCCTAATTGAGCTGTCAAAGCCGTTTCAAGTTCAGGCAAGGTCACCTCTGCACCGATATGATTCCCAAAAGTAGCAAGAGCCAAACTTTCAAGCACACCACCGTATTTGACAGCCGAGGCAGATGTTACTTTGTGAGCCTTTTGAAGGGCTTCAAATTGAGCGAAGTTAGATTTGATAAGATCGAAGTCAATCTCTTGAGCCAATGCTTGACCTGGGATGTAGTAGATGTTTTCCCCGGCAGTTTTGAACTCAGGAGAAAGCACCTTACGGCTATCTGCTGTCGTTACCCCAAAGGCTACCAAGGTTGGCGGTACTGTCAATTCTTCAAAGGTACCAGACATGGAGTCCTTACCACCGATAGATGGCAAACCAAGCTGAATTTGTGCCTCGATAGAACCTAGGAGAGCTGCTACTGGCTGACCAAAACGCTCTGCTTGTTTATCCATACGCTCGAAATACTCTTGGTAAGAGAAACGAGCCTTAGACCAGTTGGCACCAGCAGCAACCAAACGAGCAGTCGCTTCAATAACCGCATAGGCAGCACCGTGGTATGGAGACCATTCTGCTACATATGGGTTGAAACCTTGAGCCATGACTGACGCAGTATGAGTCACACCGTGTTGAACTGGCAATTTTTGCACAGATGCCTCAGTTGGTGTGAGTTGGTAACGACCACCAAGTGGGTGATTAACCGTTGAACGACCAACAGAGCAATCAAAGATAGTCTGCAAGCCTTTTTGACTCGCATGGTTGAGATCAGACAGAACCGCAAGGGTATCAACTTCAAGTGTGTTAGCAGATGTTTGACGCTCTTCTGGGAGTTTGACATCCTTGTCCACAACCTTAGCATCTACGACCACGCGCACACCATTGGTATCAAGGAAACGACGTTCCAAGTCGACAATGGTTTCACCATTCCAGTGCATGACTAGATTTGGTTTTTCCGTCACTGTCGCAACTACAACAGCATCAATATTTTCTTTGTTACATTCCGCAACGAAGGCATCTACATCCTCAGGACGAACCACAACTGCCATCCGTTCTTGAGATTCAGAGATGGCAATTTCGGTACCATTCAAGCCTTGGTATTTAAGAGGTACTTTGTTGAGGTCAATTTCAAGACCGTCTGCCAATTCACCGATAGCTACACAGACACCACCAGCACCAAAGTCATTGGATTTCTTAATAAGACGAGTGACATCGCCATTACGGAAAAGACGTTGAATCTTGCGCTCTTCGATGGCATTCCCTTTTTGAACCTCAGCACCAGCAGTTTCCACGGACTCAACTGTTTGAACCTTAGAAGAACCTGTCGCACCACCGACACCATCACGTCCAGTCTTACCTCCAAGGAGAATAATCACATCTCCCGCTTCCGGTTTTTCACGGACAACATTGCTCTTAGGAGCCGCTCCGACAACAGCACCTAGCTCCATGCGTTTAGCTACAAAGCCTGGGTGGAAGTATTCACGAACGTAGGTTGTTGCAAGTCCAATCTGATTCCCGTAAGAAGAATAACCATGAGCCGCTGTTTTAGAAATGACTTGTTGTGGTAATTTCCCAGCACGAGTTTCCGAAATCGGTGCTGTAATATCACCAGCACCTGAGATACGCATAGCTTGGTAAACATATGAGCGACCTGACAATGGGTCACGAATAGCACCACCGATACAAGTAGCCGCCCCACCAAATGGCTCAATTTCCGTTGGGTGGTTGTGAGTTTCATTCTTGAACATTAGGAGCCATGGCTCTTTCACACCATCAACATCCACTTCGATTTCTACTGAGCAAGCATTGATTTCGTCTGACACTTCCATATCATCCAAACGTCCATTAGCACGCTCATAACGACCGAAAATAGTCGCCATATCCATCAAGGTTTGCGGTTTTTCAGAACGCCCCAAATCCTCACGCATGGCAATATATTTGTCATAGGTCGCCTGCAATTGCTTTTGGAATTTCGATGCGGAGAAGTCAATGTGTTTCAACTCTGTCTCAAAAGTTGTGTGACGGCAGTGGTCAGACCAGTAAGTGTCCAAAACCTTGAGTTCTGTTTCCGTCGGCACGCGCTCGATTGACTTGAAATAGTCTTGGATAAAGAGCAAATCATCCACTTCCATGGCCATCCCTTGCTCAGCCTTGTAGCGAGCAAAGTCTTCTGCTGTATAGCTTTCAAAGAAAGTCAATTTTGGAATGGTCTTGTCTGACTCTGAAAATTCCTGCTTGGCAATCCCTGTCGTGATGTCCTTGAAGCGAGAATCAACTGGGTTGAGCAAGTAGTTCTTGACTGCTTCCAACTCAGTCGCATCAATATCTTTATTGACTAAGTAAAGTTGAGTGGTATTGACTGTTACATCACTCGAACTTCCTAGTAAAAGCAAGGCTTCCTGTGAAGATGCTGCACGCTGGTCAAATTGACCTGGCAGGCTTTCAATGGCAAAGAAAGCATAGTTAGCAAGATCCGCCTGTACAGCAGCTTCATCCAAGACATGGTCTGTCACCTGCTCAGAGAAGATGTGTTTCTCTGCAGGTGCAAACAGGTCCTCTGCCAAGTCAAATACATCATACACTTGCACGATGCGAATACTTTTCAAGCTTGAAAGTCCCAAGTTGTGCTGGAGTTCTCTCACCAAACTCTCTGACTTGACCTGAAAATCAGCCTTTTTTTCAACAAAAATACGTTTATCCATCAATCCTTATTCCTTTATTTCAGCTTTTACAATGTTCCAACGACCTTGAGGTTGTTATTTCAAACCCTGCAACTTTTCCCAGACAATCTCGTAAACATCTGTTAGTTCTCCCAATCCCCTACGGAGTGAAAAGGTCTGGGGGACCTTTTCAGCCTGAGTCCTTTTAGTTGAGAGACGAAGGTTTTCCGTTGCAAACAGATTATTTCAAACCTTGCAGCTTCTCCCAAACAACTTCATAAACATCGGTTAATTCACCTAGTCCCCTACGGAAAACATCCTTATCCATGTGGTTGCCATCTGCATCCCACAAACGGCAATTATCTGGTGAAAATTCATCTGCCAAGATAATCTTGCCATCCTTGTCAAAACCGAACTCTAGCTTAAAGTCAATCAACTTAAGCCCAATCTCAGCAAACCAGCCTTTCAAAAGTTCATTGATACGACGCGTTTCTTCCTTCAAGTAGGCAATCTGCTGGTCATCCGCAATCTGTAGGAATTTCACATGCTCATCATTGATGAATGGATCATCCAAATCATCATTTTTGTAGTAAAATTCGACAATCGGAGTCTCAAATGCGATTCCTTCGTCTACACCAAAACGTTTTGAAAAGGAACCAGCCGTGTAGTTGCGAAGCACAACCTCGAGAGGAATAATCTCAACCTTTTTATTGAGTTGTTCTGTATCTGAAAGTTTCTCCACAAAGTGAGTCGCCACACCAGCCGCATTTAATTTCTCAAAAATAAAAGATGAAATCTGATTATTCAACACTCCTTTGCCCGCAATCTGCTCCTTCTTAACACCATTGAAAGCAGTCGCCTGGTCCTTGTAAGTTGAAATAATAAGATTTTCATCCTCAGTTGTATAGATATCTTTAGCTTTTCCCGAATAGATCAATTGTTTTGACATTTTAAAGTTCGCCTTTCGTATTACTTGAGCACATTTTACCACAAAAAACCTAAAATTACAAGAATTTAACCGAATAAATAACGTAGTAACTTCAAAAATCATAAAGAAAAAACTGCAAGAAAAATCTTTCTCACAGTTTAAAAATTATTTAACTCTAAAAACACGAACATTACTCTTTGTTCAAAAATTGATCCAAATAATAACGTAGGTAACTTTTCCTGCCCGTAATCATCTGCAGGCGACCTTCCACCCCATATCGAAGTTTTGCAGCCTGCTTAGAAGTTAGATTAGTCTCCGCCTCGATTTTAAAGAAATTCCCAGTTTCAGTCTTAGTAGCTGTCGCATCAATACTGGTAATAGTAGAATCTAGGAAAAGTTGATTCTTAGCATCATGAGTCGTAGTATAGCGAACAGAATCACCGACCTTGATCCTTGCTACATCTTTTGAACTTAGATAAGCTGTGAGTTTGACTTTCCCTTCTTTTTCCAAGGACGGATAGAGTTGGGCTAGTAAGGCGCCTTCTGCTACCATGGTAGAATCACTGGTCTCAGGATTAAGATGAAGCACCCCATCCTCACTCGCCGTAATTTTCCCCTTGTCTAAAAGATTTCCCTGTACCTTCTTACCTGACTCCACCTCCAAGATTTTCTGGTCTAGAAGGGTCAATTCCTGACCAACCTTTGCTAAGTGTTGTGATTTAAGAGATTCCAATTGACTGCGTAAGCCTGACGCATAGGCTTGCTGGGTACCTGAACCTGCATACTGAACACGGTAAGTAGCAAGACTAGATTCTAACTGAGAAAGCTGCGCTTCAACCTGCGCAACTGCCTGAGCTTTAGCTTGCGGATTTTCCTCACCCTGAGACTTGTAGGACTGGTAGAGAGAATAGGCTAGATTCTGACTGGCCAAGGAAGCACCTGTTTCAATAGCTGACTTAGCTGTCTGGTAATCGCGAATTTTAGCCTCTGTTTGGCTGATGAGGTTACCGATTTCAGCTTGGGTTTGGCTAGCTGCTGCATTCTGGGACGCGATGGTCTCATTTTGTTGCGATGTACTAGCCCTAAGACTAGACGCTTGGCTGAGGTAGTCACGAAAGGTGGCTTGGTAGCCAAATTTATCCTCCTCTGGAAAGTGGTTCTCCCCTTCTTGCAGGCTCTTTTGCAAATACTCCAATTGCTTTTTTTGATCCTTAAGCATGTCCAACTGACTAGCATAGGTCTCCGCTTGAACACCCTCTGCCCCTTCCTGATATTGAAGCAGAAGTTCCCCCTTCTTAACCAGCTTATTTTCTTCCAAATGATTGACAAGAATGCGATTGTTGCTAGTTGACTGGATATTTGCAATGATACGACTAGGCTCAACAGTAGCCCGAGTTGACAAACTCATCTCCTTCTCTGCCAAAGTTGCAAAGCCAAGCAAAAACACGAGCAGAAGGGACATGGGCACAATCACCCGACTGGAAAAATTATGATAACGACGATTATAAAACTCCGCACTTTCTAAAAATTCTGGTTTCATCCTCTCCTCTTTCTAGCTATTCACCAAATGGGCATAAAATCCACCCTGTGCAAGCAAATCAGCATGCTTTCCTTCTTCAATAATCTTGCCCTGATCCAAGACAACAATCTTCTCTGTACGCTCAGCAATGGTCAAACGGTGAGCAATGAAAATCAAGGTTTTATCTAAAGACATCAGATTATCGACAATTCGCTTCTCTGTCAAAATATCCAAACTGCTGGTCGCCTCATCCAAAATCAAGACAGGCGCATCTGTCAAGAGAGCACGCGCCAGAGCGATTCTCTGACGTTGGCCACCTGAAATCCCTGCGCCATCTGAAGTCAATTCTGTCTGGTAATTCAGGGGCATGCGCTCAATATCCTCCCGAATCTCTGCCAACTCCACCGCCCGTAAGATATCCTCCTGAGTCGTCCCCTCCTTGGCTCCCAAAAGAAGATTGTCCAAAATCGTTCCGTTAAAGACATAGGGCTGTTGAGGCAGATAGTTAATGTACTGGCGCAAGGCCTTTTTATCAATCTGATTAAGATTGACACCACCCAGACTAATCTCTCCCTGACTTGGGTCGTAAAAATTAACCATCATCTTGGCCAAGGTCGTCTTACCTGACCCTGAAATCCCCACAAAAGCTACCTTAGAACCTTGGGGAATGGTCAAATTGATGTCTGACAAGACATCTCGACCATAGCCATACTTGTAGTGAACATTCTTGAAGGACATCTCTCCCTTCATCAAGCTCAAATCCTCAACCGTTTTCTTCTCCTCAAACTCCGAAGCTACCAAATAGACCTCGTTAAGACGGTTATTAGCAACCTGCGCTGTCTGAAGCTTGGTTTGCAGATTGATGATATTTTCCAAAGGATTGGTAAAGTAAACAAGCAAAGTATTATAGGTAATCAACTGCCCCAAACTCATCTTGCCATCCATGACCAGAACAGCCCCCATCCAGAGAATGCCGACATTGAGCAAGAGATGGGCAACTTTTTTCAGAGCCTTTTGCTGACTCTCTGCCCGACTATAGGTAAAGGATTTCTTCAGATAATCCACAAATTCCTTATCAATCTTTTGGTAACGCTGACTTTCACTAGTCAAAGACTTAATGGTCTCAATACCGTTGATGTCCTCGATGATAGAAGAAGACAGAACCGCATTGGCTTCCATGGTATCCCGATTCATCTTTTCAAACGGCTTCATAAAGGCAAAGATAATCACTGTGTAGATAGGAAGCGCCAATAAGGTCATGAAAAAGAGATTGGTATTTTGTGAAAATAAAACAAGGGAAATAATGACGACCGTTGACACGTCCAAGAAAATCGAAAGAATGGTTGAAGCCAGCGCATCGATGATACTGTTAGCATCTGTAAAACGAGACACGATTTCCCCTGTCCTGCGTGTCGCAAAAAAGGACATAGGCAGGTGAAAAACATGCTTGATATAGGACAAAATCACATCAATCGACAAGCGTTGCCCCAAAACAAGTAAGAGATACTCCTGAGCGTAAGACAAGATCTGCTGAAGAATATAAACAATCACCAAACCAATAGAAATAATCCCCAACGTCGAACGCATCTGATCTGGCACATAGGTATCAATTATAGACTGCAGATAATAAGAACCCACAATGTTAATCAAGGTTACCAAGAGTGTTGCCAAAACGATATTAGCGATCAAGCCACGCTGTTTCACTAATATAGGGATAAAAGAGAGCAGACCATTCTTTTGATCCTTATGAGGCTTGTAGTCTGGACTCGGTGCCATAAAAAGAGTCACTCCTGTCCATTCTTCCGCAAAACGCTCACGTGGCAGTTTAGTCAACTTCACCCCGGGATCTGGATCGGCAATATGAATGCTGTCCTTATCCTGCCCAGTCACCACATAGTAGTGGAGCAATTTCCCTTCCTTAAGTACATGAGCAACAAAAGGAAAGGTCAAATCTGGCAAGTCAAAGAGCGTCATATCTGCCCTAATAGCTCGCGTCTCAAAGCCAATCTCCTCTGCCACCTTGACCAAGCCCAAGGCCGTCGTCCCATCTATGGTCGTCTTTGCCAATTCTCGTAAGTGAGCCAAAGAATAATAGCTACCATAGTAGCCAAAAACCATGGCTAATGAAGCTACACCGCAGTCCATCTGATCCACCTGCGGACGATAGTGACGTTTCCCAAATTTCATATTCATCTCCTTTTTTCTAAACTCATCTGATAATACCTATCTTACCCCAATCCCCAAACAAAAACTTGACTTCCTTCCCAAATGCGCCTATCTCCCTCCCAACTGCACTTTTGGGATAAAAAAATAGGCAGAACAAATGTCCTACCTAAAATATATATTTATTTCTTTTTCTTCCTAATTCTTTTGTCAATCATATATACAACGATAATCGAAAACAGCGGTGGTACAATATAACTCTTTTCACTCATTGTCAGCTGAAATCCCAGGGTTGCTAGTATCTTAAAGATGAAAATATTCATCAAAAATAGAAAAACAAATACTAAAAAATATCCTACAACCTTCTTCATTTCTTTTCTTCAACTTTCCTAATTTCTATAACTATTTTATCAAAAATATATGTAAAACTCCAAATAAATACCTCAACTGCACTTTCTTGGCAAAAAAATAGGCAGAACAAGCGCCCTGCCTAAAATATATATTTATAAAGATTAAAATGTAGATAATTGTCAAATAGGATATTTATATACATTCTTAGCAACATGCAACTCCTCTTATCTTGCTTCTTACTATTCTTTACTTTTGACGACTTCTACAACATCTCCTACACTTTGCAGTTGGTCAATTTCCTCATCACTGATTTCGATACTAAATTCATCTTCCAGCGTCAAGATAAACTCCATCAAGTCAACGGAGTCAGCATCCAAGTCATCTTTCAGACTCAAGGATTCTGTCACGACAAAGTCCTCTCCCTGTCGCTCTTGGATAATGGTCACAATACGGTCAAAAATTTCTTTTTCTGTCATCTCTTTTATTCTCCTGAAAATTCACGCGCAGTCTGGGCAACTACGTCTGTTTCTAGCATGGTACGAATCTGGCGGATTGTACTATAAACAGCCTTGGCATCGCTTGAGCCATGAGTCTTGACAACCGGTGCCTTGACACCAAACAAGACTGCTCCACCAACATCTGAGTAGTTGAGCTGTTTTTTCAAACCTCTGAGGCTGTCCTTGAGAAGGAGGGCGCCTAGTTTCGCTCGAAGACCTCCACCTGTAATAGCGGTCTTGAGTAAGCCCATGATTCCCATAGCTGTTCCTTCAATGGATTTGAGCACAGCGTTTCCCGTGAAACCATCTGTCACAACAACATCCGCAACGCCATTCATCAAATCACGCGCTTCCACGTTTCCGATAAAGTTCAAACTTTCATCAGCTGCTAGTAATTCATAAGTCTCCTTACGAAGTGGGTCACCCTTACTACTCTCTGTTCCATTGTTAAGCAAGCCAACACGTGGTTGAGCAATACCGCGGACATTTTTAGCATAGAAGGAACCGAGGACAGCGTATTGATGGAGGTGCTGGGCTGTATTTTCCGCATTGGCACCGAGATCCAGCATATCAAAACCCTTCCCATCTACAGTCGGCAAGGTCGACATAAGCCCAGGACGGTCGATATTCTTGATACGACCCACGATGAAGAATCCAGCAGCCAACAAAGCACCTGTATTCCCAGCTGAGAGAACAGCGTCTGCTTCTCCCTCTTTGACAGCCTTGGCCGCCAAGACCATACTGGCATTTTTCTTCTTCCGAATAGCTCTCGTAGGTTCATCGTCTGAATCAATCTTCTCATCCGTATGGATAATGCTGACGCGCTCTGTCGCTGTTAGATATTGCTTGATTTTAGCTTCATCTCCGTAGAGTTGAACCTCGATATCTGAAAAGTCAGCTAGGGCTTGATTGACACCCTCAACGATGGCCTGAGGTGCGTAATCGCCCCCCATGGCATCTACTGCGATTTTTTTCATTTCTTTTCCTCTTTTAGTAATTGTCCCCAGTCTGCTAGGGAATCAATAAATTTCTTTGATTTTAGGTGAATCCCAACGTACTCTTCGTAGAGTTGATCCATAAATTGGCGTAGTTCTTGCTTGATTTCAGGCTTGAGCGAAATGGTCTCCAATGTCTCAAAATCAATAGCTTGAAATTGATTGAGCAGATAGGGGATATTGGGATTGAGATGGCAACGTCTCTCATCTTCATGATAATGATTTGGACAGAGGCAGGCTCCATATTTGAAAGAAAAGTCAAAAGCCTGACCGACCCGATGACAAAAGACACACTCATTAAAATTGAGACTAATACCAAATCGGGTCAAGATTTGAATTTCAAAAATATTAGTCAAAACCTGATAATCCAAGCCCGCTTCCATCAATTCCAAAGTCTTTTGCAAAAAAGCAAACAAGGGAGCATCCTGCTGATTGTCCTGCAAACTAGCATCGGCAAGAGCTGCCACGTAGGTCGCATAGGCCATGACAAAGAGATCGCTATTAATCTTGGGAAAAGTCATCACCTCATGATAGTCCTCAATGTAACTAAGCCCATCATCATTGATTCGCAAGAGAAATCGTGCCAGCACCAAGGGCTGAATAACAGGGGCCAGCTTAGACTGACCAGCGTGTTTGACGAAAAACATCCGCTTGCCAGCCTGTTCTGTAAAAATCTTGACTAGCTTGTCATCCTCACGAAAGTTACGATTGTAGAGCACCAAGCCTTGACTCGTGATAGACTGAATCATGCTTCTCTCATATACTCCTCAAGTCGTTTCATGGCTTCTTTGATAGTCTCCATACTCGCTGCATAAGACAGACGCACATAGCCTTCTCCGTAACGCCCAAAGGCAGCACCAGGGATAAAGGCAACGGCCTTCTTCTGAGCAAAATCCTTTAGAAAGGCAAAGGAGTCTTGATTGTAGCCCGCTGGAATCTTAGCAAAGATATAGAAGGCACCGTCTGGTTTAATAATCTCAAAACCAAGAGCAGTCATTTTCTCGATAATATAGTCCCGACGCTGGATGTATTCCTTTTTCATAGGCTCCGCATCATTTTTACCAGCCGTCAAGGCCTCCACCGCAGCATGTTGAGCCATAGTATTTGCGGCAGTAACCAAGTACTGGTGACTCTTAATCAACTGAGCTGTAAAGGCTGCAGGAGCAAAAATCAGACCCAAACGCCAACCTGTCATGGCATGCGATTTAGATAGACCATTGATAATAATAGCCTGATCTCTCAACATGGTTCCTAGAGACACATGAGCTTCGCCTGTGTAGGTCAATTCTGAGTAAACCTCATCACAAACAACGAAAATCTCATACTTGCGTAAAACAGCTGCCAAGGCTTCCAACTGCTCCCGACTATAGGTAATTCCTGTCGGGTTGGCTGGATAGTTGAGAATAACTGCTTTGAGCTTGTCTCCTTGCTCCAAAATGGCCTTTTCCAACATCTCAGGAGTCAAGACAAATCCATTTTCAGTCGTGTCAATCTCGACAATCTCTGCCCCAACTAGATTGACAATCGGTTCATAACCTGGATAGGCAGGAGCTGGCAAGAGCACCTTGTCTCCCTCTTCCAAAATAGCCGTCAAAGTAGCAGATAAGGCCTCTGTCGCCCCAATTGTAACCAAGATTTCATTCTCAGGAGCATAGTCCAGTTGGTACTTTTCCTTAACAAAGTCACTGGCTGCCTGACGTAGAGTCAGCAGACCGCTCATCCCTGTATAGTAGGATTGGTTCTGATCAATCGCTCGCTTGGCCGCCTCCTTGACATGATCTGGCGTTGTAAAATCAGGTTCCCCCAAGGTCAAACGCAAGACCCCAGGAATCTCCGAAATAGCCTGGTCAAACTGACGAATCAACGAAACTTGAATCTTATCTAACTGTTTATTAAAGCGTTTAGTTAAGTCCATAGATACCTCCTACTTTCAAAACGTATCTCTATTATACTACAAAAGCCCTCCGACCGCAAAAATACATTAGAGAATAACTTTCCACTTTCTATTTTACTTTTCCTGTTTATAGGTCTATAATAGTAACAGATTCTATTTGGAGGTTTTTATGTCATTTCTATCAAAAAATGGAGCAGGCACCTTTGCCTGCCTTCTCATTTCTATCGTATCTTGGTACTTAGGAGGATTCTTCCCTGTGATTGGCGCGCCTGTATTTGCGATTTTCATAGGCATGCTCCTACATCCCTTTCTCTCGTCTTATAAACAACTGGATGCTGGATTGACCTTTAGTTCTAAAAAATTGCTCCAATATGCCGTTGTCTTGCTTGGTTTTGGTCTCAATATCTCGCAAGTCTTCGCAGTCGGACAATCTTCACTCCCTGTCATCCTATCCACCATCTCAATAGCTCTGATTATTGCCTATTTCTTCCAGCGCTTCTTTGCACTGGATACAAAACTGGCTACCTTGGTTGGAGTAGGTTCTTCAATCTGTGGTGGTTCTGCCATTGCAGCAACAGCGCCTGTTATTCACGCCAAGGAAAAGGAAGTAGCCCAAGCCATCTCCGTTATCTTTTTCTTCAATGTCTTGGCTGCGCTCATCTTTCCAACTCTCGGCACCTGGCTTCATCTATCCAATGACGGCTTCGCCCTCTTTGCAGGGACTGCGGTCAATGATACTTCCTCTGTAACCGCCACAGCCAGCGCCTGGGATAGCCTTTACCAGACTAATACCCTCGAATCCGCAACCATTGTCAAACTTACGCGGACACTGGCTATCATCCCCATCACTCTCTTTCTCTCCTACTGGCAAAGTCGAGAGCAAAAAAATAAGCAAGGATTACAACTGAAAAAAGTATTCCCACTTTTTATCCTTTACTTTATCCTCGCATCTCTCCTAACTACCCTCCTGACCTCTCTTGGTGTGTCCAGTAGTTTCTTTACCCCTCTCAAACAACTCTCCAAATTCCTCATTATCATGGCCATGAGTGCCATCGGTCTCAAAACAAACCTGGTAGCCATGATTAAATCCAGCGGAAAATCCATTATTCTCGGAGCCATTTGCTGGATTGCCATCATCCTCACTAGTCTTGGAATGCAGACCCTTATCGGCATTTTCTAATACTCTTCGAAAATTTCTTCAAATCACGTCAACGTCGCCTTGCCGTAGGTATGTGACTGACTTCGTCAGTCTTATCTACAACCTCAAAACAGTGTTTTGAGCTGACTTCGTCAGTTCTATCTGCAACCTCAAAACAGTGTTTTGAGCAACCTGCGGCTAGTTTCCTAGTTTGCTCTTTGATTTTCATTGAGTATAACACAAAAGGTAGCCCTCCAGCTACCTTTTTCTTATGCTTCCTCAATCAAGCGAGTATGTTCTCTCTTGATACAGCGATTCATCACGATGTCATCACATCCACCAGCACGCAAGATTTCTTCCGCTTCTAGACTTTCAAGTCCTAGCTGTGCCCAAAAAATCTTGGCATCAGCTTTGAGAAAATCACGCGCCACATCAGGCAAAAACTCGCTGCGACGGTAAACATTGACAATATCTACAGGAAAAGGAATCTCAGCTAGACTAGCATAAGCCTTTTCACCCAATATTTCGCCACCTGCCGCCTTGGGATTGACTGGGATAATTTTATAACCCCGAGCCTGCATTTCCTTGGTCACTCGATTGCTCGTTGTTTCCTCACGGTCTGACAAGCCCACCACAGCAAGGGTTTTACTCGTTGCGAGATACTGACGAATCACGCCATCACTTGGATTGATAAATTCTTGACTCATAGAAATCCTCCTTTTTCATCAGTATAGCATATTTTGAAAAGGCTTGCAGATTTTGGCTACAAAAAAGCTCCTAGCAGTTCACTTCTGCTAGGAGTATGTTTTATTCTAAGTGAAAACTTAAATCTTTTTCTCAATACTAAAAAGTGGAGAAAGTGGGCGTTTTTCATGGATACGTACAATAGCATCCCCTAGGAGATGAGCGATTGAAATTTGCTCAATCTTATCGATCAAACGCTCTTCTGGGAGATAGATAGTATCCAAAACAACCAATTTCTTAATAGCTGACTTTTGGATATTGTCCATAGCAGGACCAGAAAGAACTGGGTGCGTACAGCTTGCATAGACTTCAACAGCACCAGCTTCCGCAAGAGCATCTGCCGCATGACAAATCGTTCCAGCCGTGTCAATCATATCATCAATCAAGATACAAGTCTTGCCTTCGACCTTACCGATGATGTTCATGACTTCACTGGTATTCATCTTATCAACGCTACGACGTTTATCAATGATAGCGATAGATGTTTTCAAAAATTCTGCCAACTTACGGGCACGAGTCACCCCTCCATGGTCTGGGCTGACAACCACATAGTCAGAACCAACCATGCCACGACGCTCAAAATAATCCGCAATCAGAGGAGCTCCCATCAAATGATCCACAGGAATATCAAAGAATCCTTGAATCTGCGCAGCATGTAAGTCAATGGTCAATAAACGATCCACTCCAGCTACTTCAAGCATATTTGCAACAAGTTTTGAAGTGATTGGCTCACGCGCTCTCGCCTTTCTATCCTGACGTGCATACCCATAGTAAGGCATGACAACATTGACAGATTCTGCACTCGCACGCTTCAAAGCATCTACCATAATCAAAATTTCAAGCAGATTGTCATTTACAGGCGAACTAGTTGATTGTAGGATAAAGACGTGTTTTCCACGGATTGATTCTTCGATGTTGACCTGAATCTCTCCATCTGAAAATTGGCGAACACTTGATTTCCCCAACTCTATCCCAATCTCCTGCGCCACACGTTCTGCCAATTCTTTATTTGAAGAAAGGGCAAACAGCTTTAAATCAGAAAAAGACATGATTTCCTCCGGTATATATGTATCGCTTGTGCTTTTCACAAGATTTTTCCATCTACCATTGTAGCGTTTTTTGTACTATTTTTCAATCAAAAATAAAAGAAGGGCACCATATTTATACTCTTGCATCATTCTTTTAAAAAATATTCTAGTTCATCAACTCATTGTGCTTCTCAACAAAGCGATAAGCCTGATAAAAACCATAGAGAGTAATAGCCATAACCACTGGAATCGCTAAAGGCAACTCTGTCTCTAATTCCACAAAAGGAGAGTTAAACAGGAAGTGAGTTCCTAAGGCTAAACCTAGGAAAATAAGCCCCTCTTTCTTTCCAACCTTCTGCCCTTTATAGGCTTTATAAAGCAAGTAAACACCTACTACAGCTAGACCTGAAAAAGTCCAGTGAGAAGCAATTCCTGAGATGATACGCTCTAAAATTCTCGAAATAGTAAAGTCAAAGCCCTCTGGCAAATCTGTACGAATATAGCCAATATCCTCAATCATTTGGAATCCCAAACCAGAAGCAATCCCTAGTAAAAACAAAGATTTTAATTTTCGCACAGGAATCAAAGCTAAAACAAAAACAAGTGGCAATAATTTCAAGGGTTCTTCTACCAAAGGAGCGACAATCGCACTTTCAAAGGCATTTAAAAATGCACTATCTGGGAAAAGAACCCCCAGTAAATCATGGATGTAGGTATTAGCAAAGCTAGACAGCCAGCCTGAAAGGAACATTCCACCCAATAAAGACAAGATCAAGGCGTTCTTTGGCAATTCCCATTTTTTCCCAATACGGAAAAGGAAATAAAGAGCCGGAATCATGTAAAAGAGAGCTAGAAAGATAGAAACTCCCATCAGTCCATATTCCGCACCTGACATCGAACCATCCGTATAGTAGATGGTTTCATACTGTAAACCAATACATAGCAATAAAATAAAAATAAATAAAATACTGTTTTTCTTCATACACTTTCTTTCTAAATGAATTTTTTACAATTCTACGACCGTCATACTTCCTGTATCTACATCGTAAATAGCACCAGAGATAATGACATCGTCTGGTATTAGGGGCGAATCGATAAGGAGTTGCATGTCCTCACGTACACTCTCCTCTATATCTTGAAAGGGCAAAAAATCCTGATCTGACACATCGACACCTAGTTCCTCTTTTAAATACTCCTGAAAAGGTCCATTTTCAAAGGTCTGAGCACCACAGTCTGTATGGTGCAACACTACAATCTCTCTTGTCCCCATCTGTTGCTGGGAAATAACTAGCGAACGAATCATGTCCTCAGTCACTCGACCACCTGCATTCCGCAAGATATGAGCATCCCCAAGTGCCAAGCCCAGAGCTTGCGCAACGTGCAAACGTGAGTCCATACAGGTCACAATAGCTACTCTGGTTTTGGGTTTAAGTGGCAGATTTAACTGCCCATGTAGGGCAACATAAGCCTGATTGGCTTGCATAAACTGTTCAAAATACGACACGATTCCCTCCTTGAAAATTTGATAGTCAAATATTTCTCCTATCTTATCATTTTTAAGAGGATTTGTCACAGATTAAGCAAAGACCTTTTTCAAAACTTCCTGAATCGTTGTTACTCCAATGACCTGAATTTCCTTTGGTGGAGTGATTCCTGTCAAGGAATTTTTCGGTACATAGATTTTTGTAAATCCAAGCTTAGCAGCTTCATTGATGCGTTGCTCGATACGATTCACACGCCGAATTTCTCCTGTCAAGCCCAGTTCTCCCACAAAACATTCCTGAGGATTGGTTGGGTTGTCTTTATAGCTCGAAGCAATAGCAACTGCAACGGCCAAGTCAATCGCAGGTTCATCCAATTTGACACCGCCAGCAGATTTGAGATAGGCATCCTGATTTTGCAAGAGAAGACCTGCCCGTTTTTCCAAAACAGCCATAATCAAACTCGCACGATTAAAATCAAGCCCTGTCGTCGTACGCTTGGCATTTCCAAACATAGTCGGTGTTACCAAAGCCTGCACTTCTGCAAGAATAGGACGCGTCCCTTCCATGGTCACAACGATTGACGAGCCAGTTGCTCCATCCAAACGCTCCTCTAGGAAAACCTGACTCGGATTGAGGACCTCAACCAAGCCACCTGACTGCATCTCAAAAATCCCAATCTCATTAGTGGAGCCAAAACGGTTTTTGACCGCTCTTAAAATACGGAAGGTATGATGGCGTTCCCCTTCAAAGTAAAGTACCGTATCCACCATATGCTCCAACATACGAGGCCCAGCTAATGTTCCTTCCTTGGTCACATGACCTACGATAAAGATGGCAATATTATTAGTTTTGGCCAGCTGCATGAGCTCAGCAGTCACCTCACGCACCTGAGAAACAGACCCCTGCACCCCTGAAATCTCAGGAGACATAATGGTCTGGATAGAGTCAATAATGAGGAAGTCTGGCTGGATGCGCTCCACCTCAGCACGAACACTCTGCATATTGGTCTCTGCATAGAGATAAAACTCGCTATCGATATCACCCAAGCGCTCTGCTCGTAACTTAATCTGCTGGGCAGACTCCTCCCCACTAACATAGAGAACAGTCCCCACTTGAGACAACTGAGTCGAAACTTGTAGGAGAAGAGTTGATTTCCCAATCCCAGGGTCCCCACCGATGAGGACGAGACTTCCCGGTACCACTCCGCCTCCAAGCACACGGTTGAATTCATCCATCTCTGTCTTAGTTCGATTGACATTGATGGAAGTCACCTCAGCCAGTTTCATGGGCTTGGTTTTCTCACCTGTCAAGGATACACGCGCATTTTTGACCTCAGCAACCTCAACCTCTTCTACAAAAGAAGACCAAGACCCACAGTTAGGGCAACGCCCCAGATATTTAGGGGAATTATAGCCACAATTTTGACATACAAATGTCGCTTTTTTCTTTGCGATGATAAACCTCTTTCTATATCTCTAACTCACACTCAATCACTTGACAAAAATCAATCTTCTCATTTGGCACAAACTGGCGCATGAGCATGTTGTGAGTTACCACTAGCACGGTCTGGTAATCTCGATACTTAGCCATGCATTCTAGAAAACGAGACTTCATCTCCGTAGCTGTCTCATATTGAATAGGACTATTAGGAAGTAACTCCCCCTTATTTTCTAGAAACATAGTACGAGCTTTTTCAAAATTATCTGTGCCACTTTCATAGACCTGCCATTCATGCAATAATGGCTCCACTCTCAAAGGAAGTCCAGTAACACAAACCACATAAGAAGCCGTTTCTAAAGCTCTTGTGACTGCAGAAGATATGATTATTTCAGCTGAAGGGAGTAAAGGATTGGTGCTCAGTTCCTGAGCTTGCTGCCGTCCCTTCTCAGACAAGGGTGCCAAATCTATCCCAAATCCCGTATAAGAACGCTCCTCTAACTCACGATAATCTGGCTCCCCGTGACGTACAAAGATAATCTTCATTCTAGTACCCAGTCGATCCAAATCCACCAGTCCGCACGCCATCAGCTGCATCTCCATCTGCAATTAAGAAAGGTGCAAAGACAGCCTGAACCACACGTTCTCCAACTTCAAGAACAACTTCTTGATCTGTGATATTCTTCATCTGCGCAAAAATATGCCCTTCATTCCCAGGATTTCCATAATAATCCCCATCAATGACCCCAACCGAGTTAATCAAGACCAAGCCCTTTTTACGAGGGTTTGAAGAACGATCATAGAGGTAAAGAACCTCAGTCGGCTGCATATAAGCCTTAACTCCTGTCGGAACCAAGACAATCTCTCCTGGCGCAATAACCGTACGCACAGCAACCTTTAAGTCGTAACCAGCCGCATGAGCCGTCTCACGCTTGGGCAATAAATTTTCATCTGTAAAAGTCGAAACCAATTCAAAACCACGAATTTTCATCATCTTCTCTTTTCTATTATCATTTATTCTAGATTATTCTATCTTATTTATTCGGAAAAAGCACGAAAAAAAGAGCACACAATTCAAATCGCTTAGGGCTGCTGGATTCCTCCCCTGACCCGCTTCACGCAGAACTGTTGCTCCACTATTTATTATATCACATTCCTATTCATTTTAAAAGAAAAATTATTTTTTCCGTCTATTTCTAAAAAAGTCCTGCATGATAGCTGCGCATTCATCTTCCAAAATTCCCATTTCAACCTCCACACGATGATTGAGACGCTCATCTGTCAAGATATCGTACAAACTTCCTGCAGCGCCAAATTTCTGGTTTTTAGCCCCATAGACCACGTTTGGAATGCGGGCAAGTCCAATGGCCCCACTACACATGACACAAGGCTCAATGGTCACAAAAAGCGTGCAATCCAGCAAGCGCCAACTCTCCTCACTCAAGTTCGCATTCTCTATAGCCATAATCTCCGCATGCATAACCGCTCGCTGCAATTCCTCACGCGCATTATGCCCACGACCAATGATTTTCCCATTTTTGACAATCACACAACCAATTGGAATTTCATCGTGTTCTAAGGCAATCTCAGCCTCTCTCAAAGCCTCCCTCATAAAAACTTCTTTTTCTTCAAGCGTATAATCCATCTCTTTTCCCTTTTCCTACTTATCGATTTTATTATTATATCATGAATCCCAACACAAAAAAAGCCACCGAATGCGGTGACTCTATAGGGAGATTATTATGAAAAAGAAAAGTTTAGGATATTTGTTACAACAAGTTAGGAGGTCTTCTTGTAACTGTCTATAGTATACCCGACCTATCTTAAACAAATCTTAAAAATCTCTTAGGACCAAACACTTTCTAAAATATTTGTTTGTTCACGACCAGGACCTACTGAGAAAGTAGAAATACGAACGCCAACCAATTCACTCACACGACGAACGTAGTTACGCGCATTCTCAGGAAGATCTTCCAAATTACGAACTCCGGTAATATCTTCTGACCAACCTGGCAACTCTTCATAGATAGGCTTGCAACGTTTCAATTGCTCGAGACTAGCCGGATAGTAGTCAATACGTTGACCATCAAGATCATAGGCCACACAAATCTTCACTGTATCTAAACCACTCAAAACATCGATAGAGTTCAATGAAAGGTTAGTGATACCAGAAACACGACGACTATGACGCATTACAACTGAATCAAACCAACCCACACGACGTGGACGACCAGTTGTTGTACCGTATTCATGACCTACTTCACGGATACGTTCTCCCACTTCATCAAACAACTCAGTTGGGAAAGGACCATCTCCTACACGACTCGTATAAGCTTTACATACACCTACAACCTTGTCAATCTTGCTTGGCCCGACACCTGAACCAATCGTAACACCACCAGCTACAGGGTTTGATGACGTAACAAATGGATACGTACCTTGGTCGATATCTAGCATAACACCTTGGGCACCTTCAAAAAGGACGCGTTTACCGTTATCAAGCGCATCGTTCAAGATTACAGATGTGTCTGTCACATATTTCTTGATTTGTTGACCATATTCGTAATATTCTTCAAAAATATCATCGAAGGCAATCGCTTTACTGTCATACAATTTTTCAAATAGACGATTCTTTTCAGCAAGGTTACGTTCTAAACGCTCACGGAAAATATCTTTATCCAAAAGATCGGCAATACGAATTCCCACACGAGCAGCCTTGTCCATATAAGCTGGACCAATTCCCTTGATTGTAGTACCAATCTTATTGTCGCCTTTAGCTTCTTCTTGCAAACGATCCAACTCGATATGATAAGGCAAAATAACATGCGCGCGATCAGAAATACGCAAGTTATCAGTTGTAACACCTTCCTCATGAAGATAGCTCAACTCTTTCACAAGTGATTTAGGATTTACAACCATACCATTCCCAATAACAGAGATTTTTTCAGGGAAGAAAATCCCAGATGGAATCAGGTGCAATTTAAACTTCTTACCATCAATCACAATCGTGTGGCCTGCATTATCACCACCTTGGTAACGTGCAATCACTTCTGCATTCGCTGAAAGGAAGTCTGTAATCTTCCCTTTACCTTCATCACCCCATTGGGTACCTACAACAACAACTGAAGTCATAATCTTGTCTGAGCCCTCAGGCTCTTCCTTTCTCACATACATGGCAGGACTCTCACCTGCAATTATATCTTACAATTTATTATAAGAAAAAATCGCCTTTTTATCAAGAAGAAACAATAGAAAGATTTGCTATTTCCAACTATTAAAAAATGTTTTAGAAAAAATTCCGGCTATTTATCATTATTTTTCCACAAAAAGTAAAAGTTGTTCGGAAATTAACTCATACTGTCTCATCAAGCAACAAAACCCTGTTTCATTATCAATTTTTCAAGATACAAACGATAAGCAACACGATAATGGTAAACAATAAAATCCCGATGACTCACAATACGATATCGGACAAGATAATAAATCAAAAACTTAAAATGAACATGTTCCCAATCAAAATTATCACCCAAGAACATACCATACTCTTCTTCAATATTTCTATAAAAATCCATCATCTGATCATAAATACTTTGTAGCATAAATATATACTCCTTTTCTTTTTATGACCTTATTCTAACAAAAAATTATAAACAGTTATTATAAAATCCTGAATTGCTCAAATACCAACCTCAAAAAGATAACAAATAGGAAAAGTTGACAGAATAGGAACAAATATACTACCTAAATTAGACTATTATGGATCTTATTAACTGTGTTAAATACTAAAAGAGACTGAGGCAAAAATCTTAAATTAAGAAAACGCATAGCATCAGATTGTACTGACCCCAATCTGTATTGCACAGGGCTAAGTCCTTTTAGTTTTACCTTAATTCGTTTGTTGTTGTAGTAATCAATATAGTCTACAATGGCTTGTTCCAATTGCTTAAGCGACTGAAACGACTTCTCATAACCGTAAAACTTCTCCGATTTCAGAATCCCAAAGAAGGACTCCATCATACCGTTGTCTGGGCTGTTACCCTTGCGCGACATGGATGCTTGAATTCCCTTACTCTCTAGGAACCGATGGTAAGCATCGTGTTGGTATTGCCAACCTTGGTCACTATGGAGAATCGTATTCTCGTAGTGCTTCTCTGTGAAGGACTGTTCCAACATGGTTTTTACTTGTGCTAAGTTCGGTGAAGTTGAAAGATTATAGGCAATAATTTCGCTATTAAAGCCATCTAAAACAGGCGATAAATACAATTTCTGCGTGCTATTTGGAATGGCAAATTCTGTCACATCTGTGTAGCACTTTTCCATTGTTTTAGAGCCTTCAAATTGACGTTGAATGAGATTATCTGCCTTCTTACCATGAGAAGAATATTTTCGTTTCTGTCGCATTTTAGCTTGTAAATTGAGTACTTTCATCAAGCGTTGAACTCTTTTCTGATTTACCAGATAACCACGATTTCTTAGTTCTAAATGAATCCGACGATAACCATAATTTCCCTTGTGTTCGATAAAAATTAATTGAACTTCAGCTTTAAGCTCTTGGTCCTTATCTGGTTTGTCTAGCTGTTTCAAGTGATAGTAGTAAGTCGAACGAGCTAGTTTAATGGCTTTTAGAAGAATATCTAACGAAAACTCAGTCATTAATTCTTGAACAATTTCGGTCTTGCTTCTTTCTCTTTTTTCTCCTTCAATCGGAGTTCTCTCAACTTTTTTAGGATGACATTCTCCGCTCTCAGGTAGTCATTTTCTGCTTGAAGACGTTCTAATTCTGTCCTCTCTTCAGGTCTCTTTTTTGGCTTACGTCCCATTTTAGGTACTCTCCCTCTTGTTTTCTCAACAATAGTATACCCGTTTTTCTTGTATTGTGCTAGCCAGTTAAGAAGTATCGTACGACTTGGGAGGCCGTATTCAAGAGAAACTCTATCTTTAGTCCAGCCTTCATGTAAGACTTTATGAATCATTTCTTGTTTTAAATCAGGAGAATAGTAACGATTTTTTCCTTTTTTGACGAACTTTATTCCGTAACGATCAATCAATTTAATCATGTATCTAAGATTAGAATTGTTTATCCCAAATTTATTTGAAAGCTTCTCTAGCTATATCCTTATTTTCTAAGTTCATAGATCTGAACTTTATCATCATATGTTAATTTCATAATAAAAACACCCCAAAAGTTAGATTTTTCAGACTGTTTTTAAAATCTTTCTCAAGGACAAATATAAAATCGTCAACACTTTGAAAACTTCAAAAAAAGTATTTTCATCGCTCTAAACATCAAAAAAGAAAGGACGAAATTTGTCCTTTCTAGATATTACCTTTTCTTCAATCCACTACAGTTGACAGAGAGCCTATTTTTATGTTCACCAAAATAAAAAAAGAGGACTAAACCTCTCTTAATTAACTACTCCGCCAGTAGGACTCGAACCTACGACATCATGATTAACAGTCATGCGCTACTACCAACTGAGCTATGGCGGAATAAAGCTAAGCGACTTCCATATCTCACAGGGGGCAACCCCCAACTACTTCCGGCGTTCTAGGGCTTAACTTCTGTGTTCGGCATGGGTACAGGTGTAT